>JBHJNW010000063.1:0-15437 GCA_050330395.1 Pleurocapsa sp. | reverse complement strand
AATATATTCAGAACCAAGAAAGACCACAACCCTCTAAGCCGTAAAGTTATCGCCTCGTCTAACTAGCGGGTAAGCGTTCCGCTGTACCCGTAGTATGCGACGAATGAAATTAATCAATTATCAATTATTGAATACTATCCTGCGCAGAAAAATGAAAGTTGAAGAATATTTAAGACAAAATCAGGAATTGATTCGGGAACAGTACCTCACCATTGCCGAGCAAGGCTCAAAGGCAATCATTACCGTCAAGGAAAATGGTGAAAACTACGTCCACCAAGTAACTACGGTTGAAGAATTTACCGAGACAGTGCCTGATAACAAATTCTTCAAAAAAATGCGAGATGGTATTGCTAACGCTGTCCTAAATAAGGTAATTCCTGTAGTCATTTTTGAAGAACAAAAAGCAAGAATCACCAGCTTCCCAGATTATTTCCCATAGATCGTCTAAGAGAAGGCGAGTGAGTTTTTTGAGGAATTCGGGAATTTCGGGAGGAGCATTCAGATTTTTTCGGCTATATTTCTGCTTGTCTTTAATTTAAGTAATAAAGTGACACTTCTAGTTGCCATAAATAAAGTCAAAGCCAACCAAAGTAAATAATTAGTCTGCCAATACCAGGCAGCGATCGCGCTTGGGGCAAAACCCAACAAGGCAGCGACTAAAGTAGACTGACGCAGAACTTTGCCAGCGGTCAAACCGATAAAATAGCCGTCTAACATATATGCGATCGAACCAAATCCCAGTATGGGAAACAACCACCAGACATCTGTCCGCACACCTGCAATTACTTCGTTATGGTTAGTCAGCAACCCAAATAACCTTTCGGGAGATAAACAAAATACAGTGGCAAAACCCAATCCCGCTATTAAACTGGCGCTACCTGCTAACTTCAATAAAGGAATCAATTGATTTTCTTTTCCTTGTCCCTGGAGGTTGCCGGCAATACTCTCGGTAGCAAAGGCAATTCCATCAATAAAATAGGCAGCTAAGGTAACTACCTGTAGTAGCAAGGTGTTACTAGCCAAAATCTTCGTTCCCATCAGCGCACTCAGATTGGTAAACACGGCAAAAGTAGAAACCAATGCTAAAGTACGAATCAAGATATCTCGATTGAGAACCAAAATCGCTTTCAATGCCGAAAAATTAACGAGTCGTCCCCAATGAAAGCGCAAATTCCCGAAAGCAAGTTGGCGAAATACTAAGGCTAAACCCAAAAAGAGAGTAAGATACTGACTCAGTGCCGTTGCTGCCCCCGCCCCCATACTCCCTTGCCCCCAACGCACGATCAACAAATAGTCAAGAACAATATTAGCCCCATTGCTAAGGGTAGAGAGCAGCAAAACTTTCCCCCCATTTTCCTGACCCAAAAACCAACCCAGTAGCACAAAGTTCATAAGAGTAGCAGGTGCGCCAAAGATCAAAGCATTATAATAATCTCGACCTGCATCTAATACCTCTGGCTCAGCTTTTAACAGGGCAAAACCCAGGTCCCTTAATGGCTGCTGGCACAGCAGAATAATTATCCCCATCCCCAGGGCGATCGCGCTATTGCGTAATAAAATTAGCATAACTTGCTCGCTTTCCCCTCTACCTCTAGCCTGAGCGGTTAGTCCAGTCGTTCCCATTCGCAGAAAACCAAAAGTCCAGTAAATATAGTTAAATAAGACGGTGGCGATCGCTACCCCTGCCAAATGACTGATCTCAGTCAAATGTCCCAAAAATGCAGTATCGACTAAACTAGCCAATGGCACCATTAAATTAGACAAAATGTTGAGAAGTGCCAAACGCCAAAAGTGCTGCTGACGAGGAAGTTGCTTCGAGATCTTGAGAGGTTCTTGCTGAGAATGATTATTATCCAAAATTTTTTACCTGGCAAATAGTAATCGCATCTTCTCTAATTTGAGTCTTTATTGCTGTAATTAGTCTCAGAAGAATCATTTAAACACGGCGATCGGATCCTTGAGCCAAAATGCTGGCACCACGAGTATCCTTCACTCCTCTTCACAAATTCCTCAAATTTTTAACTTAACTTAATCAGTGAACTCTCAAGCAGAAAAGTAACGTAATTGTTCGCAGTCCGCATGATTACAAATATTTGGAGAGCTTTGATTTTTGGTAGGCGCGATCCGAAGGCTAGGCGAAGCCTAATTAGTATTTTTATTTTTCGTATTTTCAGTCGTTCACAAACGAATAGTCAAGGTCTTTTTCCCTCAGTGAATCAATAGCAGAAATACAATGCCTAAACTAACATTTGACCTCAGAAAAATTCAAGAAGATGATTTTCTTGCCACTGAATCAACAGCAGAAAAACTAAAATTTTTGCTTAATTATGCAGTATTAGCACCATCGGGACACAATACTCAGCCTTGGATATTTAAAATAGTTGATGATACTGTTGAACTATATGCCGACAAAACTCGCGCTTTACCTGTAGCCGATCCAGATTATCGGGAACTGATTATCAGTTGCGGAGCAGCTTTGTTTCATCTCCGTATTGCTATGCGCCACTTCGGTTATCGAGACGTAGTAGAAATCCTGCCCGAACAATTTAACCCTAATTTGTTAGCGCGTATTCGCTTGGGCAGTAAAAGAATTGTCCAAGCGGAAGAAAACTTTTTGTTTTGGGCAATTGCTAAAAGATGTACTGATCGTCGTCCTTTTGAAAATTGTCAGCTTCCTGCATCTTTAATATCAGAACTAAAATCAGCTACTAGTTCGGAAGGGGATTGGCTACAGATCGCAACTCAAGTTATTCCAAAAGCGAGTCGTAAAGAGATCGTGGACTTAATTGTTCAAGGCGATCGCCTGCAAATGTCAGATCCACTATTTCGTCAGGAATTAGCTCGCTGGATTCGCTCTTGTCGAGGTTCTAGTCATGATGGTATCACCCTAGAAGCTCAGGGAATAAATCCCAGTTTAGATGCGATCGCGCCAGTAATTTCTTTTGCCATCCGCTCGTTCGATCTAGGTAATCAGGCTAATCAAGACCGAAAATTGGTCGAAAGCGCACCTGCTTTAATTTTAATCAGTAGTAATGGCGACACTCCTCAAGACTGGTTAGCAACGGGGGAAGCTCTCGCACATTTACTGCTAAGAGCTAGGGTTGACGATGTTTGGGCATCTTTCTTTAATCAACCAATTGAAATTCCTCACTTGCGATCGCGCTTAAAAGCTCTATTTCCCGAAGCTGGCTACCCGCAAATTCTGCTTCGCTTAGGTTATGTCAAAGACACGAAATCAACCCCTAGAAGAGCGGTAGAGGAAGTGATGTTATGAAGTAAGAAGTCACAGATTACTCCGCCGTCCTAAAGGACGACACGCAGTTAGTGCTTTAGCATAAGCTTCGCAAATGCTTTAGCATACCGCTCCGCATATGAAACGACGGAGCCTGCTATGACCGTTGGTCAGCAACGCCTAATCATCAAACTAACGGAAAACAAAACAATGAATTGGCGAAGAATTAAAAGCTTAATTTTAGCACTTGATGATTCGACGCAACCATCAGAAGGATAAATGACTAATAAGCAATACACCAAAATTGCGATCGCGTTGGCTAGCCATATTTTCCGACAATGACTACTCGCTAATGTTCTGACTAAACACTAAACTGTGGCTAAACTTCGAGAATTTTAAGCAACCAGGGTTCGATCAACCATTGCCAAGCTGGGTTAAGGCTAAATCGAGAAATAGCTTTTTTATGGTATTGACAATCGCCGATAATTTCACCTGCTGCCAATAATCCACTCTCAATCGAAGGTCCAATTCCTTCTCCTAAATCAACGGAAGCAAGTCCTGCTGAATCTCCTATGAGAAAGCAATTATCCTGTTTAACCTCTCCCTGATTTGTATAAAGATAGTAGGAATGCCCCGAAATCTTTAATTCTTTTGCCGTTTGCTCATCAAGCAAGTCACGTCGGCTCAAATCTTCTAAAAACCACTGGAAATGTTGGTGAATGTTAATTCCAGATTTTTTAAAGTAAGAACTGAATCCTCCCAGTCCGATATTCACATAGCCATCACCTTTGGGGACATACCAAGAATAACCCCTCAATCCACGATTAAAGAAAAATATATGAGCCGTATGATCTCGCTGAGGATATTCAAATTCCTGTTCGAGAGTTATGATTTGTTTTTTCCGGACGCGCTGGTGAGGAAAGAAAATTCGACTGACTGGACAACTAGTGCCACCTGCACCCACCAAGTATCTGCATTCGTATTGCCCGTCAATAATATAACGCTCTCCCCGTTTTTCTATTTGTTTGACATGATGATTGATAACTGGGGCTTGCGAACGCTGGACTAACCATTGATCAAACTCAATCCTGCGAATAGAATAGTCTGTCCAACGAGTGGGCCACCTCCCAAAAGAGAAAGGAAGGGGAGCAACATACGTTTTGGTATGTAGTTGTAAAATTGAGTGAGGATAATCTTCTGGGGTAAACTCCAGTTTTTCCATTGCTCTAGAAGTGATCCAGCCTGCACATATCTTTAAGCGCGGAAATGATTGTTTGTCGAGAATTAATACTTGTTTTCCCTGTTTATGTAATTTCCAGGCGCAACTGCTCCCTGCTGGTCCCCCGCCAACAATAATAGTTTCATAGTATTCTGGCATTCTTCTGCCTCCAAATTAAGAATGATGAACCATTAAATATTGTCCATTCCCTAAAACATCTCCCTGACCCGCTTCAAAATAAGCAATACACCAGAGAAGATATAGTCTCCAGATGCGTCTAAATCTGGTGTAGTCCATGCCAAAGTCTAAGGTTTTGATTACATCCTGATTTTCATCAAAGTTTTTCAGCCAAGCGCGTAAAGTTTTGGCATAATTTAAGCCATTGATAAACCATCGATCAATCGTTTTTAGATCTTGATTACAGTTAGGAATAAAGTCATAATGCCAAACTCGTGCATAGGGAAATATATATTTCTGAATAAAAGGGGGCCAGAAATTATGATTTAAGCTGGAGCTGATAATATGGATAAAAACTTTGCCTTCAGGCTTTAAGAAAGAAGCAACTTTGGCAAAAGATTTGGTCAAATTACCAATATGTTCAAACAGACCAATAGCGATAATCTTATCAAATTTTTGCGGCAGAACAAGATCATTAAAATCTGCTTCACAGAGAGTAAATCGATCTGAATTAAAAGAACTATGAGGATTGTGAATTTGTTTACGAATATATTCGCATTGCTCGTGACTCAAATTTAAACTGGTCACCTTAGCATTGGGGAATTTTTGCAAAATATAGTTAGCAGCAGAACCCCAACCACAACCTAAATCTAAAATTTCATCTCCATCTGCAATCTGTGCTTTTTCAATCACGTCATCTAACATAGAAATTTGGGCTGCTTCCAAATTTGATGCGCCTTTTGACCATAGTGCCATGGTGTATTTGGGATACATCAGTTCACTTTCACCTAACATTAATTTGAACATCTGTTCTGGTAGGTTGTACTGAATATCCATTAATTCCTCTGAACCTTCAGCCAGGCGATCGCTTTCTTTGGTAACCCAATCATAAGCAATCATTAAAGAAGAAAGATTTTTATAGAAAAATGCCGTGGTATTGGTCAATAATTTTAGACACAATGCATCAGATATTTCTAAGCCATTAATATAGCTTTCAGCAAACAGCAGCTGTATTCCATTAATCGGTTTTACCATTAAAGGCTTGAATTGCTTGGCAACCGAGTTTTGCTGCACATTCTGATGATTAACTGATAGTGAAAGGTTTGATTGTTCAATATTATCTGTAGAAGTCATAGTTGTATTTCCTCTTAAGAATATTAAAATTAATTGAAACTAAAAGCTTTTACGTTTTGCTCCTAAGGCAAATCAAAATTCTCTAAAACACCTTTAAGTATTGTTTAAACTGCTGCTGTTTTTAGTTACCGCTCAACAGGAGATTGCTCGGAACAATTTCGACAGGAATGACCATACCAAGCTCTTTCTTCTTGCTCTGAGGTATATTTAGATGTTAATAATTTGGTGACATCTTCTATATTTCCATCAGCTGGCACCCAACCATTGTCAACATCAGGAAAGTCTAGCTGACAATTTTCACATTTTTTCTCTGAATAAAAGCGAATTGGACACCAAAATGACTCGACATTACGTAACATTTCTGTGGCTAATGACCATACCCCAGTCATCCAATCACAATATAAACACCAAATTAAATCGTATCCGACTAATCCGGCAAATTTGTGTCGTGAAACATTTACCCAGTCTTTGGAATTATATCGAGGTAATTTAACTAACTTGGTTAGAGGCGGATAGACAATTACTTCGGTAAAACGAACTACCCAAAACAGAGGAATCGCCAAAGCAGTAATCCACACTGCTGCATGGTTTCGCCATTTGCCGACTATACTACTCATCTGACGATGAATATTAGCTTGAGGTTTTTGCTCTCGATGAGCTAGTTCGTGGAAAATAATCCATAACCATAAAGCAGTTAATTCTGCTAGTAATGCAATGCCCAATCCTTGCCATCCTGCCCTAAGCATACCAACAGTAAGTGGCATCAACATGAAATAAGCTAATGCTAAATCTATACCTGGTGCATAGCAAAACCAATCAGAAATTTGCTTCCCTGCTGATCCCAAACGTGGAACTAAGTGCAGAAAACTTGCACCAATAATCAATAAGCCAACTAAATAACCATAAAGAAATATGAGTTGATTCATCGAAATATTCTCCTTTAATTTGGCGTTAAAATAAAAACTTGGGAATCGTAATGAATGTATTTAATCGCTCTTTTTATTTAGGCTAAAAAATCTTTAATTATTTAATCAATTAAGCCCAGTACGTAGATTTGATTCGGAGATTTAGTGATAGATTACTTAGGTAATATGTTAAGTTAATCTCACTCAGATAGTCAGCGATCAACTATTTAATTTAATTTATTAATTAATGACATAAATTAAATATTTCACAACAATGTTAATATTAATCGCCAATTTTGAGAAAATTGTGAAGATGGATAGCAATAACAATTTTCAGATAAATACATAAGATTAAATCCGCCCTCCGCAAGTACTCTTGAATCAATGATTACTCATCATGTTTTAAATGTGTTTTAAATTAAGAGTAGCAGTGTTCAAAACATTTAACCTGCGCTTCGCGCATTCATTTATGAAGCGATCGCCTATCACCTCCCAACAGTTTCCCGATGCTGCCAATTGGCATTTAAAAGAGGCAGCAGCGATTTTAGCTGAGTTAAAAACTTCGGTTACATCGGGACTTTCGACTTTGGCGGTACAGCAAAACCTAGCTGAATATGGATCAAACATTCTACCTGAAATCAAAACCCGTTCTGGACTGATTGTTTTTCTGGGTTACTTTTGGTCGATTCCTGTGGCTTTATTAACTTTGGCTGCCATACTTTCAATTGTGACAGGTAGCACAGTTGATGCAGCAGTAATTGGCGGGGTGGTGGTGATTAATGCAATTTTGGGTTACGTCACCGAAAGCAAATCAGAAAGAATTATTCTGGCGTTAAAAAACCTGGTAAGTCATTCTGTCTGGGTAGTGAGAAATGGGGAAACTAGCGAGATAGATGCTCAAGCGATCGCGGTGGGGGATATGATGATCTTAAAACCTGGTAGTTATGTTGCCGCTGATGCCAGGCTGGTAGAGAGCGATCGCCTGACCATTGATGAATCTACTCTCACAGGAGAAAGTATTCCTGTTGTCAAAACTGGTCAAACTTTAGCCGACAAAGATATTCCCTTAGCCGAACGCCACAACATGGTCTATCGCGGGACTTTGGTTACTGGTGGACAGGGTTTAGGAGTAGTGGTGGCGACAGGATCGAATACGGAAATGGGACGAGTTCAAGCTTTAGTGGGAGAAACTATTATTCCTCAAACGCCTTTATCTAAGGAACTCGCTCGCGCTGGCGGTCAATTAGTTTTATTATCCAGTATAGTTTGTCTTGTCGTCTTGGGACTGGGCATAGTTCGCGGTTACGATTTCCTAGAAATGCTCAAAACCTCGATCGCTTTGGCAGTAGCAGCCGTACCAGAAGGATTGCCCACCGTTGCTACAATCACTCTCGCGCTGGGAATCAATAAAATGAGACAAAAACAGATTCTAGTTCGTCGTCTCGATGCGATAGAGGCGTTAGGTTCGATTCAAACTATTTGTCTAGATAAGACGGGGACGCTGACGGCGAATGAGATGTCGGTGGTCGAAATTCAAACTCCCAATCAGAAGATTAAAGTAGATAACGATATATTTCTTAGCGCACCACAGTCTTTAGAAATCAACCATAATGCAGAATTATTACAGCTAGTCAAAGTAGCAGTTCTGTGTAATGAAAGTGAGGTAGATGAACAACAAAATATTATTGAGGGTTCACCAACCGAAAAGGCACTGATCCAGATGGCGATCGCGGCTGGGTTAGATATAGCGACAATCAAAACTTTATATCCTCGATTGGAAATTAATCATCGGGCTGATGGTCAAAACTATATGGCGACGACTCATGAAGTCAGAGTCAACCCCGTCGTTTCAAGGCAAGGAACGCTTGAGTGCGATCAATCTCAAAAACTCATTGCTGTTAAAGGCAACCCGACTGAAGTTCTCCAAATGTGTCAATATCGACTTAAAGATAATTGCCCCATAGAATTATCAGCAACCGAGAGAAAAGCGATCGCCACTGCTAACCAAGTAATGACTAGTAATGCTTGGCGCGTTCTGGCAACAGCTTATGCAGAGATAGATATAGATGCAACAGAAATTACGCTTAATAACCTGTGCTGGTTAGGATTAATTGGCATGACTAACCCAATCCGACACGGGGTTAAAGAATTAATTGCTGACTTTCATCGCGCAGGCATTGATACCGTAATGGTGACTGGAGATCAGGCAAATACGGCTCGGGCGATCGCCGAAAAACTCAATCTCAGCCAGGATAGGGAATTAGTCGTAGTTGATTCGGTCAATGTGGAAGCGCCAACTAACCATATTAACGTCTTTGCCCGCATCAGCCCTGCTGATAAACTAAAGATAGTTCGCGCTTTCCAAGCCGCCGGCAAAGTAGTGGCAATGACAGGAGATGGGATTAACGATGCCCCCGCCCTAAAAGCAGCGGAAGTTGGCATTGCCATGGGTAAAACTGGTACAGATGTTGCTAGAGAAGTCGCTGATATCGTCTTAGAAGATGATCAACTGGAAACGGCGATCGCTGCTGTCAGTCAAGGTAGAACTATTTATAACAATATTAAAAAAGCCTTGCATTTTCTACTTTCGACTAACCTGAGCGAAATTATTGTCATGGTGTTGGCTAATTTACTCGGCATCGGTCAACCCCTCAATGCAATTCAGCTTTTATGGCTCAATTTAGTCACTGATATATTTCCTGGTTTGGCTTTAGCATTAGAAGCACCAGAACCCGATGTTTTAAATCTTCCCCCCCGCCATCGGGAGGCGGCTATTATCGATTCTACCGACTTTCAACGGCTTGGTTTTGAGGCGGGGATCATTTCTCTTGGTACTTTGGCAGCATACGGCTATGCCCTGGTCAACTACGGTATTGGCGATCGCGCTAGCACCATTGCTTTTATGAGTTTGGTTGCCGGACAATTACTCCACGCCCTAAGCTGTAGATCGAGCCAACCTTTTTGGCAAGTAAAGCTACAGCCAAATCACTATTTGACTCTGGCCTTAGGAATTTCGCTAAGTTTACAGTTTATTTGCCTGATCGTTCCAGGTTTGGGTAGTTTGCTCAATTTAACCACAATTAACTGGCTTGATGTAGCTGTTGTTGGCATTGCTGCATTGCTGCCGTTGATAATTAATGAAGTTACGAAAGAACGAAGTTGATCATCAGAAGTCAAAAGTACCACAAAGTATAACATCAGAAGAGTTATAGCTATCTCGACAAAAGAATACTGGCGGTGAGCGGATTTAGTATAAGTTCATTGCTTGGAGAATTATTGCTTTAAATCTAGAGATATAGTCCAATTAAACATAAACCCTGTTCATAAATTAAATAGGTTTCCATGTTATTCTTGTTTTCTCGTCTCAAATTTTGGCTGACGTTGCTCTTAACTTTGGGATTAATCTGGATTACTGCGCCATTAATTGCTCAAACTTCTACTGATCTAAGCGAGCCAAAATCGACATCTACATCGATAACCTTTAAAGATACGTCAAGTTTGTTTTCTTATCTGTCTGGCTTAACCAACTGGACGGAACGACCAGCCGCTAGATGGATTTGGCTGGATGGTCGTCGGTTGTTCAAAGTTACCGCATTAGAAGATTACTTATCAGAAAGAGTGCAAAAAATTGACAGTAATTTGCAAGCAATTAGTCATGGTTATTTTCAAAGTGAGCGTCAGAAATTACAGGTAAATGTCGTCGATGTTAATGGTTCACCAACCATTGAAATTAACGATCAATATTTACTCACCGTCACTGAACTTGATGCCAAACTACTAGGCATTAATACTACGACTTGGGCAAAACAGTTAAGCCAAATTGTGCAACAGGCACTGATACGGGCAAAACAAGAACGACAACCGCAATTTTTAAAACGGCAGAGTGCGATCGCTCTCGGCATAATTTCCGCGACCGTCATGGGAAATTGGTTATTAATCAAACTTCGCTGGCGGATTCATCCGAGCAAAACCAAAAGCGATAATCCAACGGTAATTGCCTCGGAGGCGATCGCGATCAATAAGCAACATCAAAACAATTTTCAAGCAATTGAAGCCAGATTATTGTTCTGCTTGCAAATTCTGCTTTGGCTGGGGGGAATTTTATTATGTTTATCTCTATTTCCCTACACTCGACCTTGGCAGGTATGGTTACTTTCCAGCTTGGAAATTCCTCTAAAAATCGGACTGATTATTTTAGGAACATATCTTGTCATTCGCTTGAGTCATGTTTTGATAGATCGCATTGTCGCTTCGATTACGATTAATCCTTTTCTTTCTCCGATCCCTTCTGAGCGATCGCAACTACGAATTGCCACTGTTTTTAGTACAATTCAGTGGATCATGATTATTGGTTGGTCAACCGTCGGCTTAATTATTGGCTTAATTATTTTTGGGGTTGATTTTGCCCCGTTAATCGCAGGGGCAGGATTATTAGGGGTGGCACTTTCTTTAGCTTCTCAAAATCTGATCAAAGATACGATCAACGGCTTTTTAATTGTTCTTGAAGATCAATATGGCATTGGCGATTGTATCGATACTGGCACATGGTCAGGAATAGTAGAAGGACTGAATTTAAGAATTACTCAGCTACGCAACCCCGAAGGTAAACTAATTACCATTCCCAACAGCGAAATCAAAACTGTAGCTAACTTAAGCAAAAGCTGGGCGCGTGTCGATCTTAACGTTCCCGTTGATTATCATGCCGATACTTTGGCAGCAATTGAAATTATTGAGGCGACAGCGATCAAAATGAGTCGCGATCCCCAATGGCAGTGGCAGATTATGGAAACTCCCAAGATTATGGGCGTTGATGATTTTAGCGATCGCGGCTTAATGGTTAAAATATGGATTAAAACCCGACCTCTCAAACAGTGGAATGTAGCGCGAGAATATCGCTTACGTCTTAAGTTGGCTTTTGACCAAGCAGGGATATCAATTGCAGTTCCCCAACAAAGTGTTTCAGTTCATACTAATTCAGTCTCAAATTCCAACTCTTTAGATAACTAAAACTCCTGGTACAAGTTTGGCAATCATCTCCACACAATTTCCTCATCTTGTTGGCTTAATCTGAATCCAAAATACCTTGATACCTTTAACCGAACGTTATCAATCATCAAGACCAAATTGATTGATTTACCCAGTTAACCGACTCTTTCGCTTAATTAATTTTTTAATAAATTGGCTTCGATTATACAAGTAAAAATACTGCCTACTGCTGTGCAACGGCAGGGAGCAAACCAATAAAGGAGGCGCGAACTATGATTGATGCGAACGAAGTTCTCAAAGTAATGTGTGAGAAGTATCAGGCTGCCGTTAATGCCAACGATTCGACAGCCTATCGTCAGCTATTCGCCCCAGACGCGATTCGGATTCCACCAGGCTCAGAACCTGAACGCGGAACGGATGAGATTTCCAAGAGCGAACAGAAGGACTATGATGTTGCGAAATGGACTATTCAATCGACACCCCTTGATGCTCTAAAGATCAACGAGCAATGGATCTATGGAATTGCCCAGGCTAATGTGAACACTGTTACTTATGTTGATGGGGCGACAAATTCATTCAAAGCTACGAAGACCTGGCTTCTTCACAGAGAGGACTCAGGGGAATGGTTGATCAAGAGACAGATGTGGAATCTTAAATAATGACTTGTGATTTTTCTCTACTCCCCAATGCTAATTGAATTGGTTCGTGGCGATCTAATTCAATTAAGAACAGAGCAATGCTTGGGAACTTAATGTAAGATGGTTATGAAAGCAACATAGCTAAATCAATTAGCTTATTTGATTTTTGAGGGCGCGTGGCTCAGCGGATAGAGCAACAGGTTCCGGTCCTGTAGGTCGCAGGTTCAAGTCCTGCCGCGCTCATAAGCTATAGTTAATGTACTTTAAAGGTTGTTTAGAGAACAAGTTGTCGTAAGTTTCGGCGACTACCTGGTCATAAGTGGCGTTGCTGATCAGGTAATGAATTACCAAATATAGCTTGATTATCCCTAATCTATCTTTAGATATAAACTATATTTATCTAAACCTCAGGTTTTCAATAAATTAAATGTTTTTAAGCGATTTATCAAGAAGAAAATATTTAAGATAACTAGGCTTTAGATAGATGATTTTACTTGAAAATAGTATGAACATTGAAGGCGACAACTAACTAAACTTCAGCTGGTTTCTTGAGCGTCTAATGAACTTTCCAATATTAGCTGAAACTTTTGGTCAGAGAGATACCGCCGTCAAATGACGGGGCTGACTCTGACTTCGTAAAACTACTAGGAATAAGAATAACCGATGGTAACAAACAATAATTTAAACAATAATAATTTCTATAAACGCGCGGCTGGTTTATTTTATAGCAGAGATGAAGCAGAAGCAGCAGTTCGCGCTCTCCAAGATGCGGGTTATGACATGGATCGAGTATCTGTCATTGCTAAAGATGGAGATAAAATTGGTGGACAAGAAACTACTGAAGAAGTAGGTAATAAGGCAGATGATGGTGCAGCTACCGGAGCCGCAACTGGTGGTGCATTGGGCGGTATCACTGGTTTGTTGGTTGGTTTGGGTGCTTTGGCTATTCCTGGCATTGGACCAATCCTTTTGGCTGGCGCAGAAGCTACGGCGATCGCAACTACTTTAGCGGGTGCAGGTATTGGCGCTGCGGCTGGAGGATTAATCGGTGCTTTGATCGGCTTAGGTATTCCTGAAGAAAAAGCTAAAGTATACAATGATCGCGTTAAGGGTGGTAGCTTCCTCGTGATAGTTAACGGTACAGCAGCAGAAATTGCTCGTGCCAAAGGTATCATGGAGCATAATGGTGTAGAAGAGTTTGGCATTTACGATGTTCCTGGTGCTAGAGCAACTGCGGTTACGGATATTGACGAAGATATTAGAACCAGAGCTGATATCGCCGACCATGATAAAATTAGACTATATGAAGAACGTCTAATGGTTAATAAGCAGCGTGCCAAAGCGGGAGAAGTTTCCATTGGTAAGCGAGTCGAAACCGAGACAGCAAGCGTTTCTGTACCTGTAGAAAAAGAGCGTATTGTCATCGAACGTTCTGATGCTACAGCTGGTAACGTAGTTACTCCTGGTACGGCTAACTTTGCTGATGGTAAAGTAGCAGAAGTTGAACTTTACGAAGAAACCGCTGATATCAAAAAGCAAGCCTTTGTAAGAGAAGAAGTAAGCGTTCGCAAAGAAGTGGAGCAAGAAAACGTACAGGCTCGTGAAACTATTCGTCGGGAAGAATTGGAAGTAGAAGCCGACGGTGATGTAATCGAAAGATAAGCATTCATCATTGAATATTAACTAAAACATTTATTACTAAATATTTGGTGATAAATGTTTTAGTCTGTCAAGGTTAAACAATCTTTGGCGTTGGTGATACCAAATCCTGTTCGGATAGAAATATTTTAATTAGGGTTAAATACACACCAATATTGACCATAGCAGCAGCGCGATCACTCTGACAAGTTTTATCCCACCACTTTTTTAATCACCCATAACCATAATGTTTAGCAATCTCAATCCATTTATCGAAGTGCCAATAGCAGGCACCATTACCTATATTGCGATAATTATTATACTTAGGTTATCCGGTAAACGGACGTTAGCTAAATGGAATTCTTTTGATTATGTGGTGACTGTTGCTTTTGGTTCAATTTTAGCCACTGCACTTTTATCTACTGAAGATGAATTTGGCAAGGACATTCTGGCTTTTGCGTTACTAGTACTGTTTCAGTTTATCATTACCTGGATTTCTGTCCGCTTTTCAATTGTTCAAAAACTAATTAAATCTGAGCCAGCACTATTGCTCTGCCGAGGAGAAATGCAGCGAGATATTATGAAGCGAGAAAGAGTTGCTGAAGGGGAAATTTTGTCAGCCCTGCGCAATAGTGGAGTATCAGCAATTGAAGATGCTGATGCCGTAATTCTCGAAACAGACGGCAGCTTTAGCGTTATCCAAAATATTGCTGATGGTGCTTCTGCATTGCGAAATGTTCGAGGGTTTGACCGCACTAAGATGAATTAGACCAAATAAACTATTAACTAACGGTAATTATGGTTTACTTGAAAATAGGGCATTGCTGAACCGAGATATGATTTTTTAAGATCTTTATATTCTTTTGAATCAAAAAAGCTGCGAACAGGATCATTTTGTACGTCATACTTTCAATCGGCAATGCCGAAAATGCTGATCAAAGCAAGTCTTTTTTTTGCTTAAGAAATTAATTTAAAACTTAAAAACGGCACTCCTTTACTCATAGCAAATTCTACCTGCAAAATTTCATGAAACTCTGGCTGTACTATCTATTTGTCTTTTTTACCATTATTTTAGCGCGCTACTTTTTAATCGCTGGAGGAACTTATTGGCTGTTCTATTTATCTGAGAATATATCTTTTGCCAAACAATCTTCATCCAAGTCGCCTAGTCGTAAATCAATCAAAAGAGACATTACTCTTTCCGTCATAGCTACGGTTGCTTTAGCTATTTGTTCGGCATTAGTGATGTGGAGCTATAGTTTAGGTGCGACTCGTTTATACAGTTCGATAGATGATTATGGCAGGTGGTATCTAGTTGTCAGCTTCTTGGGGGTAATTTTTTTACAGGATGCTAGCTATTATTTTTTTCATCGCGGATTTCATCATCCACTAATTTTTGAGTGGCTACACCGTGGACATCATCAGTCCAAACATCCAACTCCCTGGACATCTTTAGCTTTGGACTTTCCTGAAGCATTACTTCAGGGTTTATTTATGATCGCGGTAGT
>JBHJNW010000062.1:0-18683 GCA_050330395.1 Pleurocapsa sp. | reverse complement strand
TTAACTTTTGGTCAATCGTTGATTGCTCTTCTGGTGTCATGCTTTGTTTAGGAGAGTTTTTTCTTGATCTTATTCTACTCTAAGCATTTTTACTTACTGCAAAAGCGGGATGCTCCCTCTAGTTTACAACTAAAGTCAAAGCTTTTAAATACACTATAGTTCAAGAGTTTTTGTAATTTTATTAAATTTTTAATTTTAAAATAGAATTTAATTGTGAGCTTTTTGTGAAGCAAATTATTGTAGTTTATTTGTATTATTCTTGGGTTTATTTATTAGTAAAAAATAACTTAAATACTAACCAAGCAGCCTGTAAATGAAATTTTCCGCGAGTGCTTAATCTTAGAAGCAAGGCAATATGTCTTTCTTATAGCACTAATTGCCGAAAAAATTACACTTTGGTATCAATATTTACTGCAAAATATTTTTATTAGTTCTAGGTCCCTTGCGGTCTGTATAATTACCACAAGATAGTCGAGGCAAGAAGACGTCGCTTAAATAGGGTAAGAAATGGCTAGATTTTGGGGCAATGATACTCAGGGTAGAACAATATCTTTATCTTTATTAAGAGCCGATCGCGGTAGACACCAAACAAAGCGATCGCCTGATAATTTACTAAAATTTTTAGGCAGTTTGACAGGCTGGTGTTTAGTTAGTAGTCCTCTGGCGGCGCAGATTATCCCTGATAGCACTTTGGGAACACAAGTTAATACTAGTGATAATGTCGCGGAAATCACTGGGGGAACAGCAGCTGGTAGCAACTTGTTTCATAGTTTTCAAGATTTTTCCGTTGAGACAGGCAACACCGCTTTTTTCAATAATGCTTTGGGGATCAATAATATTATCGGTCGAGTCACGGGCAATAATCTTTCTAATCTTGATGGTTTGATGAGAGCTAATGGCACGGCAAATTTAATTTTGATTAATCCTAACGGCATTAACATTGGTGGCAATGCCAGTTTAGATATCGGCGGCTCATTTTTAGGGAGTACCGCAACTAGCGTAATCTTTGAAGACGGTACTGTCTTTAATGCCGATCTAAGTACCAAACCCTTGCTAACTATCAGCGCACCTCTTGGCTTACAGCTAGGGCAAAATTCGGCAGCAATTCAAGTAGCAGGTGGCAATAATGCTAATGCCAATCTCGAAGTAACTTCGGGCAATACTTTTGCCTTAGTCGGCAACGGGATTACTTTTAACAGTGGCGTAGTAACGGCCGAATCAGGCAGAATCGAGTTAGGAAGCGTTGCCCAAGGACAAGTAAGTATTAGTAATCTAGCTGCGGGTTGGCAGTTAGGATACGAAGGGGTGACGCAGTTTGGTGAGCTGCAACTGTTGGCAGGATCGTCTTTGCTTAATGCAAACTCTCTAGCGAATCCAGATGGGGAAATACAGGTACAGGGAAGTAAAATTACTTTAGAGCGATCGCAAATATCAGCTCCCACCTTGGCAGATAATCCAGGAGCAGATATTACTATTCGTGCAACCGACTCTTTATCGCTTCAGGGAACGACAGGAAGTAATTTAATCTCAGGCTCGCAAATTGTTAGCGAAGTAAGCCCCACAGCCAGTGGTTCAGGTGGTGCGATTAATATCGAGACGGGACAGCTAAATATTGACGATCGCTCGTGGCTCAGTACTATGACTTTTGGTTCAGGAACTGGCGGAAATATTAATATTTTAGCGGGAAATATCAATATCACTGGTACAGGATTTGTCGAATTTCAACGAGATTTTCAAAATGCTGCTTTTATCGGAACATTATTACCAAGCGATCGTACAACGGGCATTTTCACTGGTACGGCCGCAGCAGGAACTTCTGGCAATTTAATGATTGATGCTAGTTCGTTAAATCTCAACAACGGTGCGGTTATTTTTAGTCCTGTATTTACCACGGGAACAGGAGGCAATCTTAATATCGCTGTTCCTGAAATTCAGATTAATGCTTCGGCTATACAGACAGGGACAAGAGGTAATCTAGAATCTGCTGCGGCTGGAGACATTAACCTAGAAACCAAACGCTTGCAAATCCAAGATGGCGCAACGATACTAAACATTACTTTTGCTAATGCTGCGGCAGGAAAAATCAACCTCACTGCCTCTGAGTCGATAGAACTATCTAATACTCCGCCTGGAGCTTTGTTAATGACAGGTATTTACGCTAACAGTAGTTTTGGTTTAGGAACTGGCGGGGAGATTAACATTGATACCAATCAGCTCAAGATGAACAATTCATTGATTGTCAGCAATAGTGGCTCGGTACTGGCAGACGGCACGATAGTTTCCGCTGGCGGCAAAGGAGGAAATATTAGTATTCAGGCAGATGAAAGTATTGAAGCAGGCGGGCTTCCCGCCAATCCAGCCTTTACTAGCGGCATCGGCACGTCTACCTATAGCGCATCAGATGCTGGCAATTTGACGATCTCTACTGGTAAGTTAACTATCCGAGATGGAGTAGACTTCGCTTCGGCAACGGTAGGTTCGGGGCAAGGAGGACAGTTAACGATCAACGCTACTGATTCAATAGAGTTAATTGGCACGACTAGCAATCAAGCAACAAATCGAGGCGGTTTATTAGCAACCTCTGGTCGAAGAGAGTTCCCTAGCGCAGAAGCTACGGGTGCTTCAGGCAATATTAGCGTCACTACTCCCGAATTATCTGTACGAGACGGAGCTAGCATTGACGTACAAAGTTTGGGCAGTGGAGATGCTGGGAATTTAGATATTATTGCTAATTCAATTTCAATTAGCAATAGAGCGAACTTGTCTGCCTCGACCATATTTGGCGTAGGAGGAGGTATTACGATTAATACCAATACCTTAAAACTCGATCGCGGCTTGATTAATGCCTCGGTATTAGGTTCAGGAACGGGAGGCAACATTGAGATTACAGCCAGAGACTCTGTAGAAGTAATTGGCTCTGGCTTTGAATTTATCCAGGCATTACTTTTTGATCCTAGTTTTTTGAGTCCCGAATCTTTAGCCAATCTGGAAATTGATTTAATCAGCGAAGGTATTTTGGCTGCGACTACAGGTGATGGCAAGGCTGGCACAATTGCTATTCAAACTGCCGACTTGCAAGTTAAGGAAGGTGGTTTAATCGCAACTGCCACAGCCGGAGAGGGAGGGGCAGGCTCGATTTTTCTCGATGCTTCAAAATTGCGGCTAGATGCATCTATTGTCTCTGCTAGCACTCTATTTGCTGGACAGGGTGGTGACATTGCCATTAATACCGACCAATTAAAGGTTTTAGCAGGAGGACAGGTAACTACTTCAACTCTCGGTTCGGGAAACAGTGGCGATTTAACGATCAACGCCGCTGAATCGGTAACTGTCTCAGGAGCATCAGCTAATAATGTTTTATTCAGCAATATTACCGTAGGAGCGCAACCCCTACCTACAACCACAGGAAATGGAGGAGATTTAACTATTACGACTGATCGCCTCAACATTGAAGATCGAGGCGCGATCTCAATTGGCTCTACGGGGACAGGAAATGCAGGAAGACTCCAGATAGATGCCAATTCGATCTTTTTTAATCGTCAAGGCTCGATTTCTGCCAATACCCAATCTGGTGGTGGCGGGAACATTTTCCTCGACGCGGAAAATATTATTTGGCGAGGAGGCAGCTTTACCACGGCAACCGCGGCGGGAAGTGGTAATGGCGGTAATATATTTATCAAAGCCAAAAATCTGGTAGCTCTAGAAGCAAGTCGGATTACGGCTGATGCCTTTATGGGTATGGGAGGAAATGTTCAAGTTAATGCTCAAAGCTTATTTATTTGCGGTGAATGTCAGATTAGTGCTAGTTCTCAGTTGGGAGTAGATGGCGTAGTAGCGATCGAAACTTTAGAACCACCAAATACTTTAGACTCATTTGATATACCTCAAAGGCTAACTCAGCCACAAGAAGCAGTAGCCGTGGCTTGCCCCTCAGCAAGAGAAGCAAATATTAGTCAACTTACAGTTACCGGAAGAGGCGGTTTACCTCAACGGCCCCAAGAGCTATTGAGTGGCAACTCTTTGGTCGAATTTGATGATTCTACTGCTCAAGCACAATCGCCTTCTGTGAGCCAAACTACCCTGCCAGCACCCGCCCGTAGCTGGTACAAAGACACTCAAGGTACTGTCGTCCTGACTGCTCAAGCTGCTGGCATGGCACCGAATAATTCGGCTACCAATTCAGTCGATTGTCATGATCTTGTTCCTTAAATAAAATAAAGATTAAAAATAACGGAAAAACAATTAATGAGCGACATTTTATAGTCATTCTAAATAGTACTTCTGTACGGGCGAACGGCCGTCCGCCCCTACGAGTTCTGACTTAAAACCAGTCAATCATGAGGAAAATAATTGGAATGACTATATATAATGAAGTACCTGCTGTAGACTTGCAGGACTTTACTGCTAATGACTCTGTGCTGAAAGATAACTTCGTACAAACTCTCGGTGATGCCTTTGAAAACATTGGTTTTGTCGCCGTCAAAAATCATGGCTTGTCTGATGCCATGACAGACAACCTATATCGCGCAGTCAAAGAGTTTTTTGCTCTACCTGAAGCAACTAAGCTGAACTACGAATTAAAACTGGGCGGACAAAGAGGCTATACTCCTAAGGGAAGAGAACACGCTAAAGGTAGAAGTGTAGGTGATTTAAAAGAGTTTTACCACGTAGGACAAGAAATAGCCGACGCAGACATAGCTCGTCTGGGATACCCCAAAAATATCTTTCCGTCAGAAGTACCTGAATTTAAAGCTGCCACTGTTGCAGCCTACCGCACTTTAGAAGCAGCAGGAATACAAATACTTAGGGCGATCGCGATTTATTTGGACTTGGACGAATTTTATTTTGACGAGCGGGTAAAATTTGGCAATAGCATCCTCCGTCCGATTCATTATTTTCCCTTTAGCAACCCCCAAGATATTCCAGCCGATGCAGTAAGGGCCGCTGCCCACGGTGATATTAACCTCATTACTCTACTGATGGGTGCAAGTGCTGAAGGGTTGCAAATTTTACGTCAAGATGGCAAATGGATACCTGTTACTGCCCTTACCGAACAAATAGTGGTTAACGTGGGAGATATGTTAGAAAGACTGACCAATAAAAAACTCAAATCAACTATTCATCGGGTAGTCAACCCGCCCGATGGATCATGGAACACTCCTCGATATTCGATTCCTTTTTTTCTGCATCCATTCTCGGATATGGATCTTAGCTGTTTATTTTCTTGTATTGATGAACATCATCCCAAGCAGTTTGCCGACATTACCGCAGGAGAATTTCTGGATCAGCGTCTACGAGAAATTGGCTTAATTAAATAATCGCCCTCCAGCAAATAGAGAGCGATCGTTGAAAAGCCAATAACTAATAACTAATTAAGCCACGCTAAACACCAAGACAAACCCCAAGACTGCGCCAAATATAATTAAGGCATAGAATTGAGCGCGTCCATTTTCGAGGTATTTTAAGCCTTCTCCACTAAGAACAGCAGCTAACCCAGTCAGGTTAACCGCACCATCAACTACACGGTAATCTACCTCCATGATTTGTCTGGCGATACGACGCATACCCATCACAAATACTTTGTGGTAAAGGTCATCAAAATACCATTTGTTGAGAGAGAAGCGGTATAGGGTAGGAACTTTTTTGGCGATCGCACTGGGATCGATAGTTTTCGTACGATACATCAATGCTGCCACAATAATTCCCGTTACGGCGATCGCTACTGATAACCCAGCCATGATCAGAAATTCATGCCAATCAAAAGCGTGTGTGCCAGCTTCGGCAATAATTTCACCAGGGGCGTGAATAAACTCTTCAAAGTAATTTTCCCAAGGTCGACCAAGTAGACCGATACCAATCGAAGGTACGGCTAATACCAATAGAGGTAGTGCCATAGTTAAAGGAGACTCATGGGGATATTCGCTATGACCATGACCGCCTTCTTCAACATCCATTGCCCCAGGACCAAAAGCCAATCCTGCTTCGCTCATTAACTGTTGCTTAATTGCGGTATCGTTACCGCGAAACTCACCCTCAAAGGTCATAAAGTACATACGGAACATATAGAAGGCAGTTAAACCAGCCGTTGCCCAACCAATAAACCAAAGCGCGGGATTAGCTGCAAAAGCCTGTCCCAATATTTCGTCTTTGGACCAAAAACCCGCAAAGGGCGGTATCCCACAAATTGCTAAATTACCGACAAAGAAAGCACCAGCCGTGATCGGCATATACTTCCTCAAGCCCCCCATCAGGCGCATATCCTGGGCTATTAGAGGGTTATGTCCTACCACGTCTTCCATACCGTGAATTACTGAACCAGAACAGAGGAACAGCATGGCTTTAAAATAAGCGTGGGTTGTTAGATGGAACAAACCAGCACTATATGAACCAATACCCATTGCCATTACCATGTAGCCCAGTTGAGAAACGGTCGAGTATGCCAGACCTTTTTTAATATCATTTTGGGTTAGGGCGATACTGGCACCGAGGAAGGCGGTAAATGCACCAGTCCAGGCAATAACTGACATTGCCAAAGGTACATTTTCAAACACAGGATACATCCGCGCAATCAAGAATACTCCCGCAGCTACCATAGTGGCAGCATGAATTAAGGCTGAGATGGGAGTAGGCCCTTCCATTGCGTCTGGTAGCCACACATGGAGGGGAAATTGAGCCGATTTGGCTGCTGGCCCCAAAAAGACCAGAATGGCAAATAAGGTAGCTAAAAATGCGCTGATAGCCCCAGAAGAAACAAGCTCTCCCAGGCGATCGCCCATTACGCTAAATTCAAAACTGCCAGTTGCCCAATATAGCCCGAGCATCCCTAAAAGCAGACCAAAGTCACCGACGCGGTTAACTACAAATGCTTTTTGACAGGCATCGGCAGCAGGTTGGCGATCGTACCAAAAACCAATCAGGAGATAGGAACACATCCCTACCAATTCCCAAAAGATATAGATCTGGACTAAATTAGGGCTAATTACCAACCCCAGCATCGAAGAGCTAAATATACTCAAATAGGCATAAAAGCGTACATAGCCAGAATCGTGGGCCATGTAGCCATCGGTATAGATCATAACCAGAAAAGCTACGGTAGTCACAATTACCAGCATCATGGTACTGAGATGATCGATGGTGTAGCCCATTGAAAGATGAAAATCTCCTGCTGAGGCCCATTCAATCGTGCGAGTCACAGTTTCATGCCCGTGAATCTGACTCCACAAAAGAGCAAAAGACAGCACCATGGTAGCGCCAATGATCGACACGATAAATACAGCAACTATCTGACGTAGATTGTTGGTTGCCTTGTTTACAGAAATTAAGCCAATTCCTACCAACATTGCTCCTAGCAAAGGTAGCAGGGGAATTAGCCAAGCATATTGATAAAGCGATTCCATGTTTATATCTAAATATAAGTTGCTTAACTACAAGAGATGATTAACGCTAATTATTGTTACATATACAATTCCTTAAGGATATATTTAGAGATACAGATTTTATCCATGGCTGTAGTTTGGTGACGATTATTGCGTTGATTGCTTGTTTTCAGCTATTTGCTTTTTAAGCATATCCGTGTTCAGCTAAAAACGAGAGGCTAATTGCTTCTGGTTCAGATTCGCTTTCGTTAGGTAGACGATGAGCAATTAGGCGATCAACGTACTTACCTAAAATATCGCTTTCGAGGTTAACTAAATTTCCTGCTTGCAAACAGCTTAAATTAGTTTCGGCATAGGTATGAGGAATGACGGCTGCGCTAAACCAGCTGCCGTCGATCGCGCATTCAGCGATTGTCAAACTGATCCCGTTAACGGCAATACTGCCTTTTGATACCAAATAACGACCTATTCTTGAGTGCCATTGCTCGTTCATTCCTGTAGGCATCCCAAAGCGAATTGACCAGGAAGTGGCAGTAGATGTTGCTTCAACCAGACAACCGATCCCGTCGATGTGTCCTGTGACAAAGTGTCCGCCAATTTTGCTGCCCATACGTAAAGAAGTTTCGAGATTGACATATTTAGCAGCGCGATCGCGATCTCCTAAAGTCGTTCTAGCCAAAGTTTCAGGAGAAGCCGTGGCAATAAAGCCCCGCTCTTTAATCGTTTCTACCGTTAAACATACTCCATCAACGGCTACGCTATCACCAATTGCTAAATCAGAGGTAATCAAGCTGTAATTGTGGTTAACAATGGATATGGCAAATGTATCCTGTCCATAGCTCTCAATTGAACCTAAAGACTGTACCAGACCTGTAAACATTATTGTATTTCTCTGACTGAAATAATTGAACTGTTATTTTTTCTTGAATAGTACAGGCAACAGTGAAAAACTGAGGCATACTGTGATTAAACAGTAACATTTAGAACATCATCGTTCTAGTTTTCAACCATGTTCAAGGTTGAAAGATACCCAAAATATATTTACATTTAAGGGTAGATACGTTTAGATTTTGCTATCTATCGCTCTTAATAATCCTGTCAATCTTAATTACTTCAGAGGCTAAATCAATGATTGAAATGAAAGTTACAGGCATTGTCTTAAATGCTGCTAGCCGCAGTCCGATGATTTTACTCAAGGACAGTTCAGAGCGTAGAGCCTTACCAATTTTTATTGGTCAAGATCAAGCCGAGGCGATTATTAAAGCTTTAGAAGGGCATCGTCCATCTCGTCCTCTGACTCACGATTTGATTGCCAATATTTTTAATGACTGCAATATTACGCTGGAGCGAATTATTATTCACTCTTTAACTGATGATATCTTTTATGCAGTACTTTGTATTGACTTAAACGGAGTCAAAAAAGAAATTGATTGTCGCCCTAGTGACGCAGTTGCAGTTGCTATACGTACTGGAAGTTCTATTTGGGTACTAGAAGAAGTCGTTGCTGATGCTTCAATTCCCGTAGATCGTGATGCTGATCTTGCCGAAAGAGAAGCCTTTCGAGAATTTATCTCTAGCCTTAGCCCAGATCAGCTAATTAAGAAGGGAGGCTACAAAGAACAGCATTAAAATTGCTAATTTGGTACAGCGAGTAAAACGAATGCGTCAGAGGCGATTTGGTCAAACTAATCTCAATTTATCAGTGTTTTCTTTGGGGACAATGCGTTGTCTGGCTTCTCCCCAAATCTATCGTCAAACGCTCAAAGGCGCGATTGCCCTGGGAATTAATCATTTAGAAACTGCCAGAGGCTATGGTCAGAGTGAATGTTATTTGGGACAGGCATTACAAGATTTGGCAATCCCCCGTTCGCAGATTCACCTCACCACGAAGCTATCTCCTACCTCAGATAAGCAGCAAATGAGCGAATGGATTGATGAATCTTTGGCTCGCTTACAAGTGGATTACATTGACTGTCTAGCAATCCATGGGATCAATACCTGGGAACATCTTGAATGGGTAACTAGCTCTAATGGTTGTCTGGCTGCGATCCAAACTGCCGTTAAACAGGGAAAGATTCGGCATTTAGGTTTTTCAACTCATGGCAGCCTTGAATTGATCTTGGCAGCCATTAAGACGGATTTATTTGAATTTGTTAACCTGCACTATTATTATTTTTTTCAACGTAACTATTCGGCGATCGCGCTAGCAGCCGAGAAAGACATGGGAATTTTGATTATTTCTCCTGCCGATAAAGGAGGCAAACTATACACTCCGCCTCAAAAGCTAGTAGAATTATGCGTTCCTGTTTCTCCCTTAGAATTAAACTATCGTTTTTTGTTGAGCGATCCGCGTATTACTACTCTTAGTGTCGGTGCGGCTAATCCAGCCGAATTAACTACCCCCCTACAGGTAGCCGATGAAGATTATCCTTTAACAGTCGAAGAACAGGAAATATTTAACAGATTAGAAAAACAGTTAGAAAATAGTTTAACTACCGATCTTTGTCGCCAATGCGATCGATGTCTTCCCTGTCCTGAACAAATTAATATTCCAGAAATTCTTAGGTTGCGTAATCTAACTCTTGCTTATGAAATGCAAGATTATGGGCAGTACCGATATGGAATGCTAGAAAACGCAGGACATTGGTTTCCAGGTAACAAGGGCGATAAATGTAGCGACTGTGGTGATTGCTTACCTCGCTGTCCAGAAAAATTAGCTATTCCTACTTTATTGCGAGATGCTCATCAACGCCTGAAGGGTAAAGAACGTCGTCGGTTATGGTCAGAGTAATTATTAGTTTTTTCTATCAGATTTAGTTCACATTATTTAATTGTTTTAAATTAAAACTAGCTAAGATTTTCCCAACACTTGGCTTGAAGTTACTGCTTAAAATACTAATGACTATATCAATTCCTTCGAGATCTCGCGCCCAAGAATCTAGAGCTGCCATCGAGCGAATTTATGTAATTATGCGCCATTTGTTTGTGCGCGGCCATTATAAGCCAGGAGGTGTTTCAGGTTCGGCTTTAAGCGAGGCTTTGCTAACATTACAGCCTGAAATTTATGGTTCAATGGCTGATGCCGAAAAAGTAGAATTAAACGGACTTGTCTATGTAATCTCTCGTTTACCAAAAGGGATTGAAAGATGTCGTTTTATCAAACTAATTGCCGCAGAAGGCTATAATAATTCGGCATTTGAAAAAATTGTTCCTGCTAAACGTCGTCGCAGCTGCTATCGAGTTGACAAAGAAACAATGTTAATTGAGATTACCAGAGGGCGTAGTGAAATTTATGATATCTTAACCCATCTGACTTTTATCTATATTGAAGCTGACAAAATTAGAGCGCATGCTTTAGATGATGGTTATCCGACTCAAGAATGGCTGAAGTTAGAAAAAATTGTCCTAGAACAAACTTCAACGACAAATTCTTTTTCTTTGGAGGAGATTGAAGTCAGAGAACAGGCTATTTCTTATACTAGTACCCTATTGGGACGCACTTTTGAAGAGACTGTCGAAGCAGAACGTCGATTTCGCCAAAGTGAACCCTACAATAACAGTTTATTTCAAATAGTTTATTGGTTAGGTCGTGTGGCAATTGAAGAGATGCAGCACAATCGCGATCGCCAGACTCTTAATCGCCAAGCTGATCGCCAAATTACCTTTAGTTCGGCATTACGAGAACGCATTGGTAATCATATTCATGGAGAAAGATGGGCAACTGAAGTAAAAAAATTTCTGTGGTCGTATAATTTGTGGCAACGTCCTCTGCATATTATTAGTGCTAATTTACACAGTATTCTTAACTGTCTTTATGCTTTTCCCGCACTCAAGCACCAAATGGGAGAAGCCGAAACTATTGAAAAAATTGCCCGCGAACTAAGTTTGCCAGAAAACGCTAATCTCAACCAAGAAGTATTACAATTTGCCCTACAGCAGGGGATGTATTACCTTGAAGATCGAGCGGGAACAAATATTCACGTACAAATTTTTGATACTTCACGATTGCCTTTAAATTTACTTTCTCCTGAGTTGCAGATTGATCACGCACTGATCGAAGCAGAGAAACCAGTGATCTTAGTTATGGATTATGCTTTTGGCGAGCAAGCCTTTGAACTGTTTGATGAATTGCTCAAACCCTACAAAGTTGAAGCACAATCTAAAAAACTTAATCTTGCTTCGATTTCCGTGATGGGTAAAGCGGGAACTTTGGTAGGAAGTAAGGGAGATTTGATGCTGCCGACGGCGCATATTTTTGAAGGAACAGCCGACAATTATCCTTTTGAGAATGAAATGACTAAACAGGATTTTCAAGGATTGGAAATTCCCGTTCATGAAGGAGCTTTGTTGACAGTATTGGGAACTTCTTTACAAAATGCTGATGTCTTAGACTACTTTAAAAGTTCTTCTTGGAATGTTGTTGGTTTAGAGATGGAAGGAGCGCATTTACAAAAGGCAATTCAAGCAGCAGCCAAGATCCGCAAGAGTATTAATGAGAATGTAATTTTACGTTACGTTTACTATGCTTCGGATAATCCTTTGTTAACCAGCGGGACACTAGCATCTGGTAGTTTGGGACAAACTGGGGTTAAACCCGCTTATGCGATCGCTTTAAAATTTTTGAACAAGATTTTTGGTCAATCAAAGCCACGCCAATAATTGAACTTCAAAAAATTCCTCGTCAAACAGATTTTGGAAATTCAATTGCGATTGCCATTGCTACGGCTACATCTACTGCATTACCAGTTTTCTCATTAAAATCTGAGAGTAAAGCTTAAGTTATGATGACAAAGTACGTCATATAAGATTGAGAACAATGGTAGCCGATCAATCTAATCCAATCACCTCAATAATTCCACCTTTAGAAAATGGCGATCGCCTGACACGCGATGAATTTGAACGGCGTTACGCTGCGATGCCTCAGCTAAAAAAAGCGGAATTAATTGAAGGAGTTGTCTACGTGCCAGCAGCATTACGTTTCAGAAGTCACGGTCAACCTCATGGTCAAATAATGACCTGGTTAGGAGTTTATCAAGCATTTACGCCAAAAGTGGAATTAGGAGATAATGTAACAGTTCGTCTGGATTTGGACAACGAACCCCAACCAGATGCAGTATTACTCATTAATGGTGGACAAGCCAGAATCAGTAGCGATGATTATATTGAAGGCGCGCCAGAATTAGTGATAGAGGTAGCTGCTAGTAGTGCTGCCTATGATTTATATGATAAAAAACGAGCCTATCGAAGAAATGGGGTACAAGAATATTTAGTCTGGCGGGTATACGACAAGCAATTAGATTGGTTTAGCTTAGAGGCAGGGGAATATATAAAATTAGAATCAGGTAATGATGGTATTATGCGCTCGCCAGTATTTCCTGGTTTGTGGTTGGCAACGTCTCAATTATTATCAGGGGAGATGAATGAAGTATTGGCAGTATTGCAGCAAGGATTAAATTCAGCAGAACATCAACAGTTTTGTCAGCGTCTTGCTGGTTAGAAAAATTGCGCTCTTATTTCTAGCTGATCTAGCTGAGATAATCTAAAACCAACTGCACCAATTAAAAACATGGCGATCGCAGATATCACATACAATATCAAAATACTAGGAAATATTCTGAGGAATTTTTATCTCTCTTCCAAAAGAAGACCCTCAGTTTTACTGACGGGGCGGGGCTTATAAACGCCTGGGAAACCACAGGCGACAGCCCCTTATGAATTTTGGGCAGGGTTTAAATAAATGTAATTTTACAATATGTATTGCAATTTTGTAAAACGTGTAGTATGATGTAAGTATTAACATTAGCATTCAGGTCGAAAATGCTTAATCTTACTTACAATTACAAGTTACAACCAACACAAAAACAAATAGAAATAATCGAACATAATTTAAATGTTTGTAAGTCTGTTTGGAATCATGCTCTTTACGTGCGTAAACTTTGGTATAACAGCCGTAGTTGCGACATTAATAAATGTTCTCTATTTCAAGAGTACATTGTTGAACCCTTTGAATATCCTAACTACCATACACAGTCGGCTGAATTAACTCTAGCTAAGAAAGATAATCCTTTTCTTAAATCAGGTAATGCTCAGGCTATGCAGCAAACACTGAGAAAATTAGATAGGGCGTTTAATGATATGAAATCTAAAAAAATGGGTTTTCCTCGTTATAAGAAAAAAGCAAAGTCTTTTAATCTTTTAGGGGGTATAACGATTAATGATAATCATATTAAGATGCCTAAACTTGGCTACGTCAAGTTTAGAAATTCTAGGAATGTTCCAGATGGATTTAAGATTAAGCAGGTTCAAATCATTAAAAAAGCTTCAGGGTATTATGCTAATTTACTGATCGAACTCGATGTAAATGTTGTTCAGCCTACCCCACATGGTCACGCTTTAGGTATCGATGCTGGAATTTCTAGCATGATTGCAACTTCCGATGGTTTAATACTTCCAAGACCAAGATTTTTAGACAAGGCACTGCGTAAGATTGAATTACTACAAAGAAAGCTGAGAAATAAGAAAAAAGGGTCAAACAAATGGAATCAACTACAGCATCGCGTTGCACTACTTCATGAAGCTGTGGCAAACAAACGGAAAGAATATCACTTCAGCTTGGCTCACAAATTATGTGATGGAGTTGGCATGATATTTGTAGAAGACATTAACTTTGTATCTTGGAGTAAAGGCTTGTTCTGTAAGCAATCTTTAGATATGGGTTTAGGGCAGTTTTTCAATATTCTTGAGTATGTTTGTTCAAAAACAGATACTTACTTTGCCAAAGTAGATAAAAACTACACTTCTCAGCTATGCCCTAGTTGTGGAACTCATACAGGTAAAAAAGACCTAAGTGTAAGAGTACATAATTGTCCTGAATGTGGGTATGAGCAAGATAGGGATGTAGCTGCTGCTGAAGTAATCAGAAATAGAGGTTTAGAAAATATTGCGGTAGGAACTATCGTGATGAAGCGGGCGGGCGCGGTCTTGGGGGTCTCCCCCATGAGCGACCCGCCCAAGAAACAGCCCAGTAATGGCGGTCTGACGGGGGCATATGTCTAGTCAAGAGTCTAAATGGGAATCCCTCGCGTCCCGCGATGGGAGGTTCAATAAATTGTTTTCATTTGTGTCGTTGTTGCAGAGAGTTTAAAAGAAATGATGACATTAACTATTTTAAAGGATATGACTATTTCAGACAAAAAATATTAAGTTCTTATAAAGTATGAATTCACTTCAACAGTGGAGCAGCTAAACTATTTGGCTCGGGAAGTTAAATTCACAAAGAAAATGCGATCGCAGCATTAACCTCACACATTCAAGACATGAAGAGAGATTGAGATGTTATGTACGGTTTGATGCGAGATTTAACTCAAAATCAAAGCAGAATTTACGATGTTTTGCAGAACTTGGATAATCGTCAACAGCAATTAACAAACCAACAACAACAATTAATTGAGATCATCAAGTCTATGAATCGAAAATGAAAAATAACCGCTTAACCAATCAAACCCAATTTACGTACTGTTGCAGCAGCACTTTTTTGTACTGAGCGAAACTAATGGGATACAAGTCCATTAGTTTCGCTCACTTGTTTAATAAAACAGGCTGCGCAGTGCGTTTTCTGAACTTCTCAAACTGCTCAGCTTCGGTGATTCCCAAGTGACCTTGAAACTTTGCCTGGTAGTTATACAACCTAGCTTCTTTAAGCATACATTTGAGCTGCCAATTTAGCCTAGAGACACTTAACTCTTGACTCAGGACGGCGATTCTTGCCCTGGCATCATCCCGCTTTTTCTTGACCAAACGTAGTGACTTTTCAAGGTGCCAAGCGCGCTTAGATTATACCCAGATCTTGAATGCGGTTAAACTTTACAATAATAAGACTGGAGCAATTATCAAAGAAACAGCAATGAGCGATTTTGATTACGATTTGATTATTATTGGTGCAGGCGTTGGTGGACACGGTGCAGCATTACACGCAGTAAAACATGGTCTAAAGACAGCAATCATCGAAGCCCAAGACATGGGAGGAACCTGCGTTAATCGTGGCTGTATCCCCTCAAAAGCACTATTAGCAGCTTCTGGCAGAGTTAGAGAGTTGGGCGATGCTCATCACTTACAGGATATGGGTATTCAACTAGCAGGCATCCAGTTTGATCGTAGCGCGATCGCCGACCATGCCACTAATTTGGTTAACAAAATTCAAGGAGATTTAACTAACAGCCTTAAACGTCTTAAAGTAGATATTATTCGTGGTTGGGGTGAGCTGGCTGGAACACAAAAGGTTAAAGTTAAGAGTGATGCAGGAGATAAAATCTACACCGCCCAAGAAGTTATGCTTTGTCCTGGTTCGATTCCTTTTGTTCCTAGAGGAATCGAAGTTGATGGCAAAACCGTCTTTACTAGTGATCATGCAGTTAAGTTAGAATCTCTTCCTGACTGGATTGCTATTATTGGTAGTGGCTATATTGGCTTAGAATTTTCTGATGTCTATACTGCTTTGGGTTGCGAAGTAACAATGATCGAAGCCTTAGATACTTTAATGCCTGGATTTGATCCTGACATTGCTAAAATTGCCAAAAAAGTTTTGCTAGACAAGCGTGATATCGAAACTTACAAAGGTGTCTTTGCGACTAAAATCACCCCTGGCACACCTGTAACTATTGAGTTGACCGATGCCAAAACTAAAGAGGTAGTAGAAGTCTTAGAAGTAGATGCCTGTTTAGTAGCTACTGGACGTATCCCCGCCACTAAAAAACTCGGTCTAGAAACCTTAGCCATCGAATTAGACCAGCGTGGCTTTATTCCCGTCAACGATAAAATGCAGGTTTTACGGGATGCTCAACCAGTGCCTCATCTTTGGGCGGTAGGAGATGCCACTGGTAAAATGATGTTGGCTCATGCTGCTTCAGGACAAGGTGTTGTAGCAGTCGAAAATATTTGCGGCGAAGATAAACAAGTAGACTATCGCTGTATACCTGCGGCTGCGTTTACTCATCCTGAAATTAGCTATGTGGGTTTAACCGAAGCTCAAGCCAAAGAAATAGGCGATCGCGAAGGCTATCAAGTAGCCACCGTTAAATCTTTTTATAAAGGTAATTCTAAAGCCTTAGCCGAAGGAGAAACTGAAGGTGTTGCCAAGATTATTTATCGCCAGGATACAGGGGAATTATTAGGAGTACACATTATTGGTATCCATGCTTCGGATCTAATTCAGGAAGCAGCAAATGCGATCGCCAAACGAGAAGCGGTGCAAAATCTCTCTTTTAATATCCATACCCATCCTACTTTATCCGAAGTACTAGATGAAGCCTACAAACGCGCTCAAGTAGTTGGAGTATAGGTTATTTGCAGAGGCAATTGACTACCTCTGCAAATAACCTGTTTTTTTTATTTTAATCATGATAGTATAATCATTCACGCCCTAGTGGCTCAGTGGTAGAGCGCGTCCTTGGTAAGGACGAGGTCGCGAGTTCAATTCTCGCCTGGGGCTTAGAAATGAGCTTGATTGACCAAATTGCGATTTAGATCTAGCTATACTCAGATTTGTGATCAGTCTTCAAATTTTTAGGAAGAGAGCTTTCACTATGCTTAAGTTATCCGCGATTTGGTTTATTTTAGTGGTCATGCTGACGGCTTTATTTTTGCTCTGTTGGCAATCTTTTGAGGGCAAGCTTGTTCTATCTGAAACTTCAGAGCTTGAAGATTTCAAGCAATCAACAACTATTGCAACTGCTACCGCTCCCCCAAAAATAGTATCTGCCACGTTAGAAGGAAAACCAGTTTATGTTCTGTATGTAACACAGCCCGAAGATACAATTATAGTGCGTTGTTACCCTACCTATGAACCGACGATCACAGTGCGAGTGATGGGCAGCAATTCTAATTCCAACACACAGCAAGAAGGAGTCATGACTTGCCGCCCTTCTTCGTAGAAGCTAATGTTAAGTAGCGAACTTAATCAAAAATCGAGAAGTGCGATCGCTACGCTTGCTGCTGCTTTGGGCAAACGGCATCGACATCATATTTTACCTCTTCCCAAAGCCATAAAAATCATCTATTGGCTGCGATCAACCATAAGTTAGATGCTTCTGCTGCCATTTCGCGTAACACTTTAAATGTTAAGTAATACGGTTTTCAAGTAGGAGCAATAGATAACTATGGCAGCGACATTAGATGCAACCAAAAAAAATGCGATCGCCACTAAATTAGCCGACATGAAAGTGTTGCAAAACCTAATGATTTCTAACGAAGAAAAATTATTAGAGGCAACCAAAGATAGTGAAAAAGCTAACAAAGCGATCGCTGATATGCTAAAAGATGATCGCAAAAGCATTCCAGCAATTGAGGAAGCTATTACAGAATTAGCAATGTCTTCTGATCCTAGCGAGACAGTGACTAATATGTCGCAGAAGATTGAAGAAATTATGTCAGGAAGTCAACTAGATTTGTATGAGAAAATCATGCAGCATGAAGGTTTAAAACACCAGTTAGTTATGACAGGCTTATTGATTCATAAAGCAGCACAAGCAACCGATGGTGTTCTGCAAAAATCGATCGACCCCATCAACAAAGTAAACTTTAGAAACCGCGCTCACCAAGAACAGCTAAAAACAGTTATTTACTATTATGGTGTGCGTCAACTAGTTGGCGAAGAGCCTGAAGCTAACATTTGGGGAGCGGCTGATGATGCGATCGCTGCTTTAAAAGGTGCATTTGGTGGACTAATTGAATAATTTCTGACAATTAAATTAGATAATCTATGGGCGCAATTAGCAATAGTTTGCGCCCCAGTAATTTTAATTTTCAATAATTATTAGAGTAAAAAAATAGATATTGCTCAACATTTAAATATAAATATAGCTAAAAAGTAGCCAGCCTACCTTTATTAAGAATTTTCTCATAGTAGTAATAAAGATAGGCTTAATCTATTGGTTCAAAAGTTAGCTTTTGACAATCTCATTATTCTTTACAAAAAGCACCACTGTACCAATAACTAGTAATAAAAAACCCCACCAGAGAGAATCACCAGGAAGAATTTTTAGTAAAAGAGTAGTCAATCCCGAAGAAATTAGTGACCATCCAGCAGTTGTTCTATATTGCATTATTTGACTTTATGAAACCTGTTTATTCTTTAATCTTAATTAGAAAAAAGCCCTAAATCCTCTATCTACAGATGCAAAATAAGTTTGAGTAAATAAATTTAATTACTTATTAGTTAGTCCCAAACATTCGATCCCAAATAGTGAAATATAGTCCATAATGGCGAGAATAATGACGATGATGAAAAGAGTGATGATCAGAACTAACCAG
>JBHJNW010000061.1:0-29929 GCA_050330395.1 Pleurocapsa sp. | reverse complement strand
ATCAACTCTTGATGTTGCGGCAGAGTCTGTGACAATTCGTCCCAGTCAGCGGTGGTAATTTTAATCGTTAATAACTCTCTAGTCCATTCTTCTAAACTATCGGCGCGATCAATAATTGTGGGAATATTTGCGGGAAACTTTTGCTGCTGTTCCAGGCGATCGCTTAACCAACTTTGAGGCGAAGTCAATAATACTTGATCCTGAGACTGCCAGCGATCGCCTATTCTGACCTTTTTATTTACTCCCAACCAATTTTGAAGCTTAGGAATTTCCATCTCCAATAAATATTTTTGGGTCATTGGTGGAGCAACAATAATTGCTGACCAATCTCCTAAAAGAATTGGCGTTAAATAGCTCAGGCAGTATTTACTAACGCTGCTGCCAGTCTGCATTAAAGCAGGACGACCTAAACGCAAAGCACGAGCGATGAGTCGCGCCATAGTCAGATGGTGGGGAAAATTTCGATTTCCATGCTGTCGCAAAAAATCCCGCAGGGATGAATGAACATCTGCTTCGATCGCGTTCATACTATTTTATCAAAAAAGAATTAGGATAATTTCTGCTATTACTCAAGCTGGTCTTGAGGAAAAGCACTTGGTTTTACTTTAAGGGTTTTTGCTTCGCCATTGCGAATAACTTTTACCTCTAACTCTGCACCTATTTCACTGCGATCTACTTGTTCTTGTACCTGAAGCGAAGTTGTAACAGGAAGATCGCCTACTTGATTAATTACGTCCCCTGGTTCCAAGCCACTTTTGGCAGCAGGAGAGCGAGGAATTACTCTCACTACCAATACTCCTTCATCTTGAGCAATTTTGAAGTTAAATTCTTTATTTAAGTTGATTTCTTCTTTAGTTTCTTGATTGAGGTTGACCATATGAATCCCCAAATAGGGATGATCTGCCTGTCCTTTCGCAAATAGCTGATCGGCAACACGCTGCGCCGTTTCGATCGGAATGGCAAAACCCAATCCTTGAGCATCAGCACGAATTGCTGTGTTAATCCCAATCACTTCTCCTTCAGAATTGAGTAAAGGCCCTCCTGAATTACCAGGATTAATCGCAGCATCAGTTTGAATAAATCTGACTCGTTTGTCAGGAACACCTACTTGAGAACTAGAACGACCCAAGGCACTAATGATCCCTACAGTGACGGTATTATCTAACCCTAACGGATTACCAATAGCGATCGCCCATTCCCCAGGAGTTAAATTTTCTCCGTTACCCAAACTTACCGTCGGCAAATCTGTTGCCTCGATCTTAATTACCGCCACATCAGTAAAGGAATCAGTGCCTAACACCTTGCCTTCATAGCTCGTACCATCTTTAAGAGTCACCTGAACTTTTTCAGCACCGTTGACGACATGAGCATTGGTAATTAGACGACCATCAGAAGCAATAATAAAGCCTGAACCAGTTCCTCGTTCAACTCTATTGGGTGTACCCGAAGAATCGGCTTTCGCTCCATCATCACTACCAAAAAAGCGACGAAATAAAGGATATTTAAAATTCTCTGGTAAAGCGGAAGAGATTTCGCGTGAGGCATCGATTCTAACTACTGCTGGACCGACTTTTTGTACGGCAAGAGCAATAAAGTTAACATCATTATGATTATTATTGCTAGCAGTCGGATTAGACTGAGTAGGAATTGCCGTTGGGTACACTTGGGACTGCTTGATTGCCGTTGGTTGTTTGATGTTGCGACTTCCCCAAAAGCCCAAACCGCTTCCAAGTGCAAATATAGCAAGATAAACACCTAGCTTATTAGATAAGAATTTCATATTATTGATTGATTTATGCTGGGTTAATTCCCTAATAATAATTATTACAGACAAAAACCAAGCAAGTTTTCCCAAACCAGAGATAAACTGTTTGATTATATCTGCGCTAGGTGCCGATTCTCAACCTGGCTAGTTACCATTCTCTGCTTTTACCGCCGAATAATGTTAAAGATAGTTTACAAATCGCAAGAGATTAAAGCCTTAATTTCTTGCGCCTGTTGCTCATATTTGCTATTTTTTATCACGGGAGTTAATCGCTCCGTCGCCAGGGGTTCAATTAGGTCAATCCAAGATTTACAGCCACCATAAGCATCATTGTAGGGGATAGTTAAAGACGATGCCAGACGATGGACTCTTAACAACAAAACCATGACTGGTTGTTGAGGTTTCCACTTTAATCGCTCGCTAATCATTTGTTCATGCCAAATATGATATGGTTGCAATGCTGCTATTTGGCTTTGATTGTTAACTGGCAAAACGTCGGTAATTTCAGCACAGCTTTTGATTTCTACCGTATGGGGATGCCAACCAGATTCAACAGCCGTGACGGCTGGAGCATATTCTGGCTTAAGTAGCTCTGGTTTTTGATGCTCGTAGGTAGGATAGAGCCAAACCAGAGGATATTTAACCTGAAAACCTGCTTCTCGAATGCCACCCTTACGTAACAAAATAATCGTCTTTCCTGCACTCAAAGCCTCAACTGCGATCGCCCATTCTTTAAGAGCGTGTTTAAGCTGCTGGTTAGCCAATTTCATCTAGCCACCCCGGGTTTATGGAATTGATCAGACACAAGCTGCCAGTAAGATTATCTTGCTGTTACTCAAGCCCTCTCAAAATTTTAGCTAATTCCCCTCGACTCAGTCCAAAATTTAGATTAATTTGGCTAAATCAAGAATAAAAATAGTTAGAGTTTCCTCACCTTGAGTCACGACGGTTACGTGACTAGCAATTTCCAAAGTATCAGCACGCCGATAAGCATCAGGTACCAGACGAATTTGCTCTACAGGCACATCAATTAAACCAGGGGCTTGGGAGACTAAAATTCCTAACGGTTCTTCCCTAACATTCTGACTAATAATAAAATATCCTTGGGTCTGAGCTTTAGCCAGACTGACTTTAAATAGTTTTTGATGTAGATCAAGCACAGCGATTTCTCGTTCACCTAAGTGAGTCAAGCTAACATGACTCAATCCACTACCGCAAACCTCGCTTTGCCTGACTACCTTTTGTACCTGTAAAATTGGTAACGCCAAAGTCAATTTACCTATTTTAAAGACCAAAAGTTTAATTAAAACATTATTTTTATTGGCTGTATTTTGATTGAGATCGACTGTTAAATTACTCATGATCGCTGGGGCTAATGATTACCAAAGAGATAGAAGGAACGAATCTAAAGTGATTAACCAGGCTAGATTGATTTACTTACTGCCAGTTGTCTATAAAATCTTCTATATCTTGTAGAAACTCGTCTTCTACATAAGGCTTAGTAAAGAACCCATTAGCCCCCAAGCTAGTAGCCAACGCTCGGTGTTTATCGCTATGGCGAGAAGTAAGCATGACTACTGGGATTTTAAGCAACTCTGGGTTTTTACGGCGAGTGGTGAGAAATTCAAAACCATTCACGTTAGGCATTTCTACATCACAGATTACCAAATCAGTCTGCAAATTATCGTACAGTTGCCGTAGTCCTTCAGCCCCATCTCTACTTTGTAAAACTCGATAACCTTTTGGTTCTAGGCTACGAGCTAGAGTACGACGTAAAGCAGAAGAATCATCAATGATTAAAACTGTTCTGCTGTTAGTTGCGATCGCGCCATTGCGGTTATACTTGGTCAATTTGCGTTGATCAGCCAAAATCTGGTGTACTTCTCGGATAAATTCTTGTTCGACAAATGGCTTTGTAAAATACCCATCAGCACCAAGCTGCATCGCTAAATTACGATGTTTAGCTCCGCTACGGGAAGTCAACATCAAAGTGGGAACTTGCGATAAAGCAGAATCTCGACGGCGCATTCCTAAAAACTCGAAGCCGTTCATCACGGGCATCTCAACATCACAGATGATTAGGTCAAGATCCCGGTTTTGCTTAAATCCGTTCAAAGCATCTTTACCATCTTTTTTCTGAACTACTCGGTAGCCCGCTTTTTCTAAAGTCAGAGCCATAGTACGACGTAAAGCAGTCGAGTCATCCACCACCATAATTGTTTTCAAGGAGGTTATTTTCTTGGTGGTTAAGATTTCGTGGGTTGCTTCAGCAATTTTAGCCGACTCAGTTGAATCTAACTCTGAAGCCAAGTTCAAACCAGAGGCAATTGGTTGGACATCCTCCCCTAAAATAGAGCTAATTAAAGCTGCTCCATCAAAAGCAGGGATTAAGCTACCATCACTCAAAATAGTACAGCCATAGCTGTAGGCTGGTGCCGCGATCGCGGCGCCATAGGGTTTAATGACTAATTCTTGTTCGCTAAGCAAGCTGACGATTTCTAAGGCAAACAGCTGTTGTCCTCTACGCAACAGCAATAATGGTGCTGACCAATCAGCAGGAGGTGCAATAGTTTTAAACGCTTTGCTGCTACAGTCGGTGTCAACCATCGGACAGTTGTATTGCAAGACCTCTTTTAAAGGATAAATCGGAATTAACTTATTATTGAGCGATAAAAACTTCTGCTCGTTAGCTACCTTAAGCTGCTCTGCTTGAGGAATAATAATTTCTTCAATACTGTCGGAAGCAATAGCAAAGGCGGTTGAACCGAGAGAGCAAACTAATAGCTTGGCGATAGTTAAAGTCAGAGGAAGGCGCATCGTAAAGGTAGAACCTTGACCAGGAATCGAGGTAACGCTAATTTTGCCTTTGAGAGTTTCAATTTGCGATCGCACAATATTCATGCCAACTCCTCGTCCAGAGATCTCACTAACCAGACTGGCTGTGGAAAATCCTGGTTCAAAGATTAGCTCAAATAGCCTTTCTTTAGTGGCAGAAGCGGCTTCTTGCGTTGAGATTAAACCCTGATCGATGCCCTTTTGGGTAATTTTAGCCAGATCCAAACCTTTGCCATCATCCTTAACTTCAATGACAGTTTGATTACCCTGATAATAAGCCTGAATTTCAATCGAGCCAGTGGCAGGTTTACCCTGTTGGGTTCGGCTCTCTGGGTCTTCTATGCCGTGGTCAAAACCGTTACGCAACAAATGCAGTAGAGGATCGGCTAACTTTTCTAGTACCGCCTTGTCTACCAATACTCCAGTACCAGTTAGTTTTAAATCTACTGGCTTGCGGTATTTATTAGCTAGCTCGCGCAAAGTACGGGGAAAATGTTTTAAAATTTGCTCTAGGGGCAACATTCTGACCCACATCAATTCATCGCGCATTAAACCCAACATTTGACGCTGGCTATTGATAGTGCGATCGGATTGCTTGGCAAAGATCGTAATATCATCAACGCTTTCTTCTAGCTGCACTATCTCTTCTAGCACCTCCTGTAGAGATGAATAGAGTAAGCTATAGCTGTCCATCTCTAGAGAATCAAACTCAGTTATGGTTTCTGTAATATCTTGAGGCGAGTATGGCTGATGATGGGCTGGATTCATCGAGCTATGCAAATCATGAGAACGCTGTTCCAGCAGCATTTGATCCGATATTTCCCTAAGTTTTTTGGCAACTTTGCGGAAACGCCAGAATTTATGTCCCAACTCAGATACATTTTCCTGTAGCTGATTGTTTTGTAGAGCCAGACTATTACGATTAATCGTTAACTCCCCTAGCAAATTATTCATTCGTTCCAAACGATCCAAATCGACTCGAACCGAGAGTTTGGGAGTAACTTTAGTCTCCGACTTTTTAGCCAATTTAGCTGCTTCAGCTTTGAGCGAGGAAGTCGCGGTTTTTGGCGTGGGTAGTAATAAAGAAGTCGGTTCGCTGACTAAGCTGGGCAAACTATCAAACTGCTCTGCTAGGGATTCGACGGCTGCGGTGATCTTTTCAGCTTGCGGATCGGCAGGAATTAGCTCAAAGAGCTGACAGCGATCGCCAATTGTCTCTTCTGTCTCAGTATTGTTTTCAACAACAGCAGTCTGCTCATCGTCGTGACTTACGTCTTGAACTGTTGCTTTGGCATCGGTAAAAGTACCAAAAACACTATCTAAATCGGCAGTCTCAGTTACCGATTCTGCTAATGTAAATTCATCGGCTAGTATACTGCCAAAAATATCATCAGCTAAAAACTCAGCCTCTGGTGCATCAGACCATAAAGTATCCTCGTCTAAAGCCATCTTGTCCAGGGCAATAGATGGTTCGGGGTTGCTTGTTTGAGCTAGTTCTCTTAAGGCAGGAGAAACCGAGCCACCCTGTTCGCGATCGCCTGCTAGAACCAGATCTTTAGCCATAGTACAGTCAGCAACTGTTACCAGGATAATTTCTACCACACGACGAGGATTTTGAGCTAAGGCTGCCTGGGCAGTTTGCACAATATCGCTAAATCCAGGTAGGTTAAACAGCTCGGCAAAACCAGCAAACATTTCTAGCTGTCCCTGTAACTCTGCATAGGGGTCATAATTGGTCGAGTTGGCAGCTACTGCCTGCAAGTGTTCTAAAGCCTGAACTACGTCCACTTCAAAAATCGACTCAACAATATCAACTCCCAGATCATTGGCACTAGGAATATAATTATCGGCATTTTTGAGTGCGTTTTCTAAGCGAGCTTCTAAGGCAGCAAACACTGGTTCAGCCGCTAATAGTGCCGCTTCTTCGTCAAAAGTTCCCAGCTCAATTTGTTTGGTTAGAGGGTTAGAAAGACAGTCGTATCCCTGAAGCAATAAACTTTCTAATTCCCCATCAAACTCAACATCATCACTATAAAGAGCTTTGATAAAGTCCTCTAAACGATGAGCCAATAATTCGATCGCACCCAATTCTACGCTAGCAGCACCACCTTTAATCGAGTGAGCAGCCCGCATCAACTCATGCACCTTAGGCGTGCTGTGGTCTTGGCGCAGGTCGAGCAAGCCTGTTTCTAGAACCTGTAATAGTTCTTGGGCTTCTTCGATAAAAAATTGATACGCTTGATCGCGGATATCGGGATTGAGTGACATGGTTTAGGTATAATTGGCAATTTATGAGCAGAGTTGAGACTAAGTTTTGAATCGACCAATGTCTAGCTGGAGCCTTTCGGCAATCTCCGATAATTGTCTTAGGTCACCAGATACTTTGGTTGCAGACTGAGAATTACTGGCAGCGATCGCCGCTACTTGGACGATGGTTTGACTAACCTCGGTAGATGTTGCTGATTGCAGCTGGGCTGCTTGGCTAATTGAGCCGACTAGCTGACTAATTTCGTTACCAACCTGACTCACCTGCATCAAGCTTTGGCGTGTCTGCTGCACCAGTTGGTTACCCGAAGCAATTTGCTCAGCCCCCTGATTCATCGCCTCTACTACTTCAGCTGTTTCCAGTTGAATCTTACTAACCAAAGTTTCGATTACGGCGGTTGCTTCAGCAGATTGAGTAGCTAGAGATCTGACCTCTCCTGCGATCACCGCAAAACCCTTACCCTGTTCTCCGGCTCGTGCTGCTTCAATCGAAGCTTTGAGAGCCAGCAAATGGGTTTGAGCAGCAAAACGACTGATCAAATTTACCGCCTGGGAAATTTCTTGGGAAGATTCTCCTAATTTTTCAGCTTTATTAGCGGTTTGCGCGATAGTATTCTGAACCGCATTGATTTGGGCAACGGTGCGATTCATTGCCTGGTCACTACTATCAATAGTTAGGGTAGCCTGTTTAACCAATTGCTCTGCCTGATTAGCCTGAGTTGCAACTAGACTAATCGACTGCTCCATTTCCTGTATCTGTTCGAGCATCCGAGTAATTGCTACTGCTTGAGTAACAGTTTCTTGTGCTAAGGATTGAACTGCCAGGTCATTGGCAGAAGTATTAAGCTGTACCTCAATAGCTGCTGCTTTGGTCTGATTGACTAACTTTTGCAGACTTTCAATAGTTGAATTGTAGGAATCGGCAATTGTACCTATTTCGTCATCGGTAACTTTGGCTCGAATAGTTAGATTCCCTTCAGCTACTTCGTATACCTCTTGCAACAGGGACAAGGCTCGGCTTTGAATTGCTTCTCTTGCCGATTTTTCTCTGATTTCGGCTACTTTTTGCTGCTCTAGGAATTTTAGGCGAGTAGCTGCCCAACCAATCTGATTTGCTACTTGCATGACGAATTTTACTTCTTCATCTAGCCAAGTCCGCTGAGTAGAGCATTGATGAATCATCAACAATCCAGCTAATTGGTTATCTACGACTACAGGAGCAGTTAAGCTAGCTTTAACTTGCCAGGATTCTAGTTGCCTTCGGGAAGATTGAGACAAATTGGCTTGAGCAACGTTGTCGATCGCTTTTACCTGAATATTTTGATGTTGAGCATAATACTCAGTAACTAGATCGGGGTTGAGAATTTCCGTATTTAAAATTGACGTACAATCTTTAACGCATTCAGCTTCAACTATGCCCTGGTGAGCATTTTTAAATTGATAGTAAATAACGCGATCGCTTTGGAGAGTCTGACAGCTTTCTTTTAAGGCAACGCTAAAGATTTCTGATTCCTCGACAGCATTCCCTAGTTGCCGAGTAATCTTGTTAACGCTTTGCGCTTGTTGAGCCAATAAAGTTTGAGCCTCTACCAAACTAGATAGCTGGACTGCCATAAGATTGATGTTGTCTCCTAAGCGAGCAATTTCATCTGCTCCCGTAATTTCTACTCTAGTTTTAAAATTTCCCTGACCGATATCTTGTACGGCACTGGCTGCCTGTAATATGGGACGTAGCAGTCGCTTAGTCCAAGCATAGGCGATCGCTCCTACTGCCAGCGTTACCAATCCTGTACTCAGCATCAATATCCGCCGCAGCTCTCTTTGGGGAGCAAAAACAGTTGCCGTATCAGTAGCCATAATTGTCTGCCAATTGAGTGCGGGTAACCCCTCAACAGCATCAGCAGGAGCAAAGCTCACCAACTGTTCTGTCTTAGTTTTAATATTAAATACAGTGTTAACTGCTAAATTAGCACTGTTGAATAGTTCTTCTGCACCATTAAAAATAGTTCCCGCTTTAACTGCTTCGTAGTCATAGGTTTTGTTGGTGACGCTAGAATTATTACTCAAAGTCTTAGTTACATATTCTCCAGAAGAGCCGAGAAAAATCTCTCCCTGATTATTGAGCAAATAATACTGACTACCTTTGGTAGTGTAATCCTGAAGTAGCTGTTTCAAGACCTCGACAGGCATTCTTGCCCTGACAAAACCGATAGTTGCGCCAGTCACTTGCTCCTTAATGGGAGCTGCGGTATAGACGCTAAAAATACCAGTGCTAGTGGAAATCAGGGGTTGACTAATTATCGCTTCCTCAGTTTTGAGCGCAGCTTGAATATAACTCTGATCGAGGGGATTTCCCAGGCTTTCGCCGTCACTTTTGGCAATCAAGTCTCCTTGAGCATCAAATACAGCAATACTGTTATAGATACCGTAAGCAGCTTGAATCTTCTTGAGGGCAGCCGACTTTTCGGCGGAGGTAGTAAGGTTGCGTAGCTGAGGATCGGTAAAAATAGGCAGAGTCGCCATCATCTCAATATCATTCAAGCGATCGCCCATAAAAAGATTAACCTGATTTTGCAGATTAGCAACCAGAGACTTGCGCAAGTCTATACTCTGTTGTTCGATTGAGCTGGCGGCAAAATAATAAGCAATCGAGCCAACGGCTAGAGTGGGAATTGTGCCGATAGCGATCGCCAAAACTGTAGTTTTAAACCGAATGCTTTGTCGTTGCCACCAAGATGCAGCGGGTAGAGGAATATCTTGGTAATTTAGATCAGATGGTTTTATATAGCGATGAGCGGCAGAATGCGTCATGGAATCGTGTAATTATAAGTAAATTAGCTTTAAAAATTTAATTAGCTGACTTTAAACTTAGCCACACTGTTTTGTAGCTGTTGTGCCACAGTCAGTAAATCTTGGAAGGATGCTGATACTTCACCCGCTTCCGTGGCAGTTTTATTCGAGATAGCAGCGACCTGAATCATGGTTTGACTGACTAATTCTGAATCCTGAGACTGTTCGACGGTAGCAGCAGCAATCTCTCCGACAAGCTGATTAATTTCCTGACTAACATCGGCAATTTGAATCAAAGAAAAACGAGTTCGATCGACTAATTTTGTTCCAGCAACAACCTGTTCTGTACCTGCTTCCATCGCAGCGACAACTTCATTAGTTTCAGCTTGAATTTCGGCTACCAAAGCTTCAATTTCTGCCGTAGCTTCAGCAGATTGACGAGCTAGCGATCGCACTTCATCTGCCACCACCGCAAAACCCCGTCCTTCTTCCCCAGCATGAGCAGCCTCAATCGAGGCATTAAGAGCCAGTAGGTTAGTCTGATCGGCAAAATTACTAATTACGTTTACTACCTTAGAAATCTTTTGGGATGATTCTCCCAGACGCTTAACTTTTTTAGCGGTAGCAGCAACCGTATCGCGTATTTCTTGGAAACCTACCACCGTTTCGTTCATGGCATCGTCTCCAGCACGCACCGTCTCGACAGCCTTAAGCATAGCCGTTTCCGCTGCTTTGGCATTATTGGCAACAGCCTGAATTGAATCAGTAATGCCTTGAATCCGTTGTAAAGCAGCATTGATTTCTTGAGTTTGTGCCGATGCACCCGTAGATAATTCCTTGAGGGAACGATCTTGATCGCTAGTAGTAGAAGATACCTGAATTGCCGCGATTTTTACCTGGCTGACTAATTTACGCAGACTCTCAATCGTAGCGTTATAAGAGTCGCCAATCGTACCGATTTCGTCTTCCTGCACTCTAACTTGCACCGTCAAGTCTCCTTGGCTGACAGGATCTACCTCCATCAATAATTCCAATGCCCGACGCTGGAGATTTTCCTTCGCTGCTCTTTCTTGCTGCTGTGCCTGCCGCTGTTTTTCTAATAGCTCAATTTTCTCCATCGCCCTACCTAACTGAGATGCAACTTGGGAGAGTAAGTTAATTTCAGCTTCTTGCCAAGCTCTTGGCTCGCTACACTGGTGCGCAATTAATAAACCAGCTAAGCGATCCTGAATAACTACAGGGGTAATCAAACTGGCGACTACGGCAAAAGGCTCTAACATTTTGAGGTAGCACTCATTTAATCCTGCCTCATAAATATTAGCGATCGCCTTAATCTGTCCCTGCTGAAATTTTTGGGCATATCCTTGAGCAAAACAAGGATCATTAATTTCTACCCCTAGAGCTTGAGGAAACTTGTCGTCTACAGCTTCGGCAACAATCTTGCCTTGCCAGTTTTCATCAAAACGATGATAAATTACTCGCTCAGCCTGGAGTACGCTTCTGCTGCTTTCTACCGCAGTTTGCAAAATCTCAGGTACATCCACAGCCTGAGAAATATCAAACGCAATTTCTTGGAGTAAGTGAGAACGTTCGGCATCTCGCTTGAGCCTAGCCTGATTCAGTTCAATCGAGTCTGCCAAAATATTAAAAGTACTGCCCAACTGTCCAACTTCATCATTAGTCTTAATTTGCGCCCTCGCCGCTAAATTTCCTTCGGAAAAATCTTGAGCTACTTTTTGGAGAGTTTGAATCGGTTTAGCGATCGCATCCCCTAAAATCTGGCTGAGATAAATCAGTACAATTAAAATTATTAGCGATAAAACCGACTGAGCCAACAAGCTGTTTTTCCAGCCGCTATTGATCAATTCCACTGAACTACCGTGGATTAGTACTCCGACAGTTTTATCAGCCTTATCAGTAATAGTTTTAGCTGCTAGAGCATACTTGTTGCCTTCAATTGTCTCGATTTGATTAACAATCGCGCCGTTACCAGTGACTGCTGAATCAAGAATTTGCTGGTTTGAAACAGGTAAATTAGAGCTTATTTTGCCTTGGAAGTTGGCTCTTGATGATGCTAGGGCTAATTTACCATCAGCTTGCAGTAAATAAACTGCACTATAGCCTGGCTCAGCAGTAAAAGCAGCTAAGGTTTGTTCTACAGCCACCAGATTATCCGCATTACCTTCGGCTAAGAGAATTTTAATTACCTGACTTTTCACCTCTAGTCTAGATTCAGCTTGCTTCAACAACTGAGCTTTAAGCGTCCCATACTCAATTAATTTTCCCGCACCCAAAACTAACAGTAAACCGCCAAAACTAAACCAGGAAATTAGATTGGTTTTGCGACTAATTGGTAAATCGTAGAGTCGACGCAGCCAAGAAGATTGGGGTGTTGAGGAAGTAATAATTAGAGAGCGAGCGTCTTGATTGTTGGACGGTGGCAGATTGTTCATAAAAACTAAAATAAGCTGGATGTTTAATTAATCAGCGGTTGTCTATTAAAAATCAAAATAAAGTACGTTTAATCGCTCAGAGATTATTCGGCATGGCAGCAGCGATCGCCGCAGCATCAAGAACCAAAATCATCTCTCCTCCTGGCTTAAGCCAATACCCCTGCAAAAAGTTACCCAATCTTGCCGTTACCTTTGAACCGAGGGCAGATTGAATAGTGGCAGGATCGCAGGTTTCTAAATCTTCTGCCCCAGCCACAACTAAACCCAGATGAATACCAGTGTCAGCGCCAGTCTGGTTTTTGCCAGCAGGTGACAAAACAATCGCTGTATGATTGGAACGATTTAGCCGATGCTGATCCCAAGAATCTAAACCCATTAAATGTCCTAAATCCAGCATCCAAAGAATTTCGCCACGCCAGTTATAAACCCCCATCACCCAAGCAGGCATTTGCGGAATCGGAACTATTTGGTTGAACTGAATCTTTAGTACCTCGGTAATCTGCTTGAGAGGCAGCATAACTTTGGTATCAGGATGAAGCTGAAACTTAAGAAATTGTTTGACCGTCGTTCTAGCGACTAGCGGCGTGGGACAATTCGATTGTGGTAGATTAGACACAGTTAAGAACCTACTTTGCAGGGGATAAAACGTGACTTTTAAACAATAGATAGACCATGCTTAGGCGATTAATTCTTTTACCGTGCGAACCAATTCGCTTTGATCTATTGGCTTAGAAATATAGGCATCTGCTCCCTGTTTCATGCCCCAAAACTTATCCATCTCGGTATCTTTGGTGGAACAAAGAATAATCGGTATTTGACTAGTCTGTTCTGAACCTTTTAGTTGGCGACAAATTTCAAACCCACTGCGTTTGGGCAAAACTACGTCTAGAACAATTAAATCAGGAGAAGCTTGCTGTATTTTGTCCAAAGCCTCTTCACCGCTTAAAGCAACGGATACGTTAATCCCAACTGCTTGCAAACAGCCCGTAATAATTGATCTTTCAGTAGCGGAATCATCAACAATCAGGATGTATCCCATAATAATTGTCACCTCAATTTATAATCAACCAAATTGTTTCGCGATCGCTTAGACATAATTTGAACCCAGAGATTAAAAATTATCGATTTTAAGTTAACAATATTTATAGTTCCCTCAAATAGCTGCAAAATAACCATTACTATAAAAAGCTGCTCAACTTTTACTAGCCTCAGCGCAACTGCCTAAAACCAGAAAGGCTAATCTTTTGGAGATACGTGTTTATTAATCGTGGCTAAAACTTGCTCAGGGTTAGCTGGTTTGCCGAGAAAATCGGTTGAACCAACCATTTTGGCGCGAACCCGATCCACAATGCCATCATTTCCTGTCAGAATCACAATCGGAGTGTTTTTAAAGAAAGAAAGCTTGCGTAACTGAGAACAAATTTCGTAGCCGTTAGTATTAGGCATGACTAGATCGAGAAAAATTAAGTCTGGCTTACGGCTGAGTAAAATCGCGATCGCTCTCAAACCATCCATTTCACCGACAAAATTGTATCCAGCCTCAGTGATAATGCTCTGCATCGTCTGACAAATAACTGGACTGTCATCTACACAAGCAATAGTAATCCGACGCGGAGTTTTATGCTGAAAAAGCTTTCTAACGACGGGAGTCGATGCGGGAGGTGCCAGATCCTCGACAGCAACCAGCTGAACTAAGCCCAGTTGAATATAAGGCAACAAAGAGCGCGTAACAGTAAGTACATCGCGCTTCATGCGGACGCTTAAATCTCTCAAGGTTTGGCGACCATTTAGCAGTTGACTCAGATTTTGATAAACTTGAGTCGAAGTCTTACTTTTGAGTACTTCTGGTTGTCGAATCGTCGGAGCGAGATTGGGAGAGTAATCGGCAATCTTAGTCCCCTGCCAGGCAGAATGTAGCCTGCTTGACTCTTTAATCACCTGTTCGGCATCAATTAAGATTAACCTGGTGGTCAATAAATTGTCTCTAACCAATTCACAATTAACCTGCATCGCTTGGGTAAGATCGAACATAACTTCAATTACAGTAGCCTTAATTATTTTGGCAGCTTGATCGCGACTGATTTTATTCTGGTCAATCCAAATAGACAACAGCTGATATTCCCAAGAAATTCTTGATTCTTCTCGAGCAATACTCGCTAAAGCTAACTGTAATTCTTCAACATTAGTTAGTCTTTCGGGACAATATGCAACAACCTGTCTCCTCCATCTTCTAATAGGATGAACTCCCCCGCTAGCATAGACAATCCGCCCTAGGTACAGATAAATTATCCAAGTATGCTCTTGAGTGTCGGAGATAACTAGCTGACCACTAAATCGAGATTCTTTGAGAGATTCAAAAAACTCAATCTGCTTACTAGCCGTAAAGTGTTGAATATGAGTCCGAGTATGACTAGTTCCGTTTTTGGCAGTCGTCATTGCAAACTTCCTCTTATAAAAGCGATCGCAGTTTATTAATCGAGTGTTGCTCAACACATAAAGATTGAATTATCAACACATTAATAATTGTTTTGGCTCATTTAATGACCACGTCAGGCGGAGTACCGCCGTTCACCAAAAGCTGTATTGCGATTTATGATGATTTTGAGCCATCTTAATTTCTATAGTTCCCGAAAACTAGATAATACTATCAGCTTGGCTAATATTTCTTACTTCACCGTCATTTATCTTTCGTTTTACTTTTAGTAGCGATTTTAATTCGGGAAATTGGTAAATAACTGTTCAGAATTTTGAGCTTAAATTGCGATCTTCTTGAACTAGAGGGAGTTTAAAATTATTACGTATTTGGCAAGCCTTTAAAGAACATGAATCAAGATTCATACCAGACTAATAAAAAATTGCTTCAAGACTTGATGCAGCGAGTTAATATTGCCGATATTGATGAACTAAGTCAAGTAGCAAAAGTAGCGCGATTACAGTTGATTAGAATACAAAGGGGACTGATCCTGAATATTTCTTTAGGGGCGATCGCTAGAATAGCCAAGGCGTTAAATATATCTATTGATAGTTTGCTCAAAACTTTTGTCGAACAGTCTCTGGTTAGTAATGAAGCGTCAACATTTAATAATAACCATGAGGCTCTGGCTGCTTGTCAACAAGAGTACCAAAAGCTTCAGCAAGCCATGAATCGGCAGCGAGAAACTCTCGCAACAGAGTTTCAACAGGCTAGTTTAGAAACAATTGAGTCTTGGCTATTACAATGGCCAACTGCTGCTACCGCCGTCCGCCAAAATCCTCAATTACCAGCAGTCAGATTGTTATCTTTGGTTGAACCAGTAGAAGAACTAATTTCGCAGTGGCAAGTGGAAACTATTGCTGCTGTGGGACAAGAATTAGCTTACGATCCTCAGTACCATCAGCTAATGAAGGGAAAAGCCCAACCAGGAGAACTAGTAAAGGTACGCTATGTGGGCTATAAACAAGGAGATAAATTGCTATATAAGGCTAAAGTGAGTCCTGTATAAAAAAAGATGACTAATTACTATAAGATTATAAGCTTATGAACTGGTGGCAGAAACTCAAAAAAAATACTTTGGCACGTTTAGGGGCAACTATCCTAATTATCTTTTATGTTGCAGTTATCTTTGCCGATTTTATTGCGCCCTATTCTCCGTATGCTTCTCAAGAAAATGGTTCTTTGTTGCCACCGACTGAGATTCACTGGCGCAATTTAACACCTGTTGTTTACCCTACTACTCAGGGAATAACCGATCTGGAGACGGGCGATCGCCTGTTAATTATTGACCAAGACAATCCTTCTCGTGTCGGGTTTTTGGTTAAGGGTACTCCTTATAATCTATTGGAAATTTCTTTACCAATACCGCCTCAGTTTGAATCGGTGACGATCTTTCCTGGTATTCCTCTACAACGTCATCTGTTTGGTACTGATGGGGATGCCAAGATTAACATTTTAGGGACAGACGAACAGGGCAGAGATCTATTTAGTCGGTTGCTGTTTGGCGGCAGAATTAGCTTGTTTATCGGGCTGGCGGGAATCGCTGTCTCTTACCCGATAGGAATGCTAGCAGGAGGTATTTCTGGTTATTTTGGGGGCTGGATCGATGCCATAATTATGCGTGTAGTAGAAGTTTTGATGACCATACCAGGTATCTACCTCTTAATTGCCTTAGCTTCTGTTCTTCCTCCTGGCTTAAGCAGCGCGCAAACTTTTTTATTGATTGTCCTAATTACTTCTTTTATCAGTTGGTCGGGATTAGCGCGAGTAGTCAGAGGACAAGTCTTATCAATTAAAGAACAAGAATTTGTTCAGGCAGCCAATGCCATGGGAGCAAATCCTCTATATATCATAGTACGCCACATCTTACCCCAAACAGCTACCTATATTATTATTTCCGCCACCTTGGCTGTACCTGGCTTTATTATTGCCGAATCAGTATTAAGCTTGATTGGTCTAGGTATTCAGTCCAAAGACCCCAGTTGGGGGAATCTATTATCCTCGGCGACTAACGCCTCGATTTTAGTTCTCCAGCCTTGGCTAATCGTTCCACCAGCCTTACTAATTATCTTGACGGTTCTAGCGTTCAACCTACTTGGAGATGGTCTACGAGATGCCCTAGACCCCCGCAGCCTATATCAAAATAAATAATTCAAGCTCAATAATTAGTAAACAAAACATGGATAATCCTCTAGAACGAGTACGTATTTCCAAAACTGCCGAAGATCAGCTAGTTAAACTCAAGCGCAGTACCAAAGTTAAACAGTGGAATATCCTCTGTCGTTGGGCTTTGTGCCGTTCTCTAGCCGAACCTAGCGTTCCCTCTCCTGTACCAATCAAAACCAATAGTAATGTTGAAATAGCCTGGAATGTTTTTGGCGGAGAAATAGCAGACATACTATTAATTGCGCTCAAACAAAGATGCCATCAGGATGGATTGGGAACAGATAAAGACACCCTCAAAGAGCAATTTACCCTGCATCTGCATCGTGGGATTGGTTACCTGGCTGGAGATAATCAGATCGAGCAGATAGAAGATTTAGTGGTATTAGGACTAGGAGAGTCATGAATTAATCTCTGGCTTCCTCAGCTTCAATTGCCATTGTTTCGTCCGTTGGGATTTCTGGATCTTCCTGAGATTTATCCCGTTCCCCAGCGCATATTTTTGCTTCTTTGATGCTATCTACTTCCTCGACACATTTTTCGTACTCTTGCCATTTTGCCGTAACTAATTTTTTAATTTCTTGGTGCTGAGCAACTCCTTCATAGGCATAGCGGTTGAGATTGCGATCGACGATTAATCTTTCCAGATAATCAATTCTTTGTTTGGTATTAGGATGACTAGACAGCCAAGCAGGAGGTTCGGAATTATCTTCATCCCGAGACTTATCAAGTTGAGCCATTAAATTGCGGACTCCATCAGCTGCATATCCAGCATTAACTAAGATCCTCGTACCAAAGATATCTGCCTGTTTCTCCATAGCTCGACTGTAGTTAAGTACAATCAGGTTACTGGCTGTATTGCCGACATAGGGAATATAGCTAATGATATTGGCAGTGAGATTTCCTTTGGCAGCTAACTGAAAACCATGAGATAAGGCACTATGAGCAACTTCGTGAGCGAGTAATCCTGCTAACTCTGCCTCAGAATCGGTTTTCATGATCGCCCCAGCGTTAACAAATATTTTGCCGCCTGGAAGTGCAAAAGCGTTAAAGGCATCATCCATCACAATGTAAAATTGATAGTCAAATTCTTCTCTTCCTGAGGCACTGGCAATCTTGCGACCAATTTGGTCAACGTAGTTAGTAACTTTCTCGTCTTGAACCAGAGGTACTTGTTTTTTTATTTGTCCTACAGAAGCTTCTCCCACCGCCGATTCTCCTCTCAGCAATAAAGAAGTAGTTTGTAAAGCCGAAAGAGGACCAAATAGATTACCCGTCAAGGCAAATCCGACTGTTCCAGCGATCGCATTGCCAATAGCGTTCCAGGTAATACTAGAGCGCAACTTGCTTTGATATTGAGCTAGATATTCTTCGGCTAGGCGATTAAATTCTTCAGCTTGGGGTGAATCAGGATTAAATAAAGCGAATTGACGTGCCATGATCGAAGCATCCAGCCAATTCTCAGCAGCAATATCTGCATTCATTTTGGCTCGCAGTAGCTTGGGTTCGTTGGGATAGCGATTAACGGCTCGGTTTAAAGCTGCCAGGGACTCTGACTCTCGCTCATATGCTAAGAGTGCATCAGCGTAATGAATATGACCCGAAATAAACTGAGGTTCTCTAGTAGTTAACAACTTTAGAGAACTAATTACTTTAGTTGTTAACTGCTGTTCTTTTCCCTGTTGATAGTTACGCCAAAATACTTTGCCGGCGGGACTAAGCTTGGCTGGATCATCAAAAGTAAGAATTAATTCGTCGTTTTGGTTACTAGCTTCTTCTTGCTCAATCTTCCAGGGTTCTTTTGCTTCTCGATAAAGCTTAACGGCAGCAGCTTTGTCTCCCGATATATATAGTTGATCAGCTTGCGCTAGTTTGGCTAAGCGAGCAATTTCGGCTGGGGTAGGTTCTTCTGCTTTTGCTTCAGCATCTTCTTCAACTTCTGCCGTTTCTGATTCCTCATCTTGGATATCTGCCTGAGAAACTGGCTTTGTTACCGTCTCCTGCTTTAAATAAAGCTGACTGAGATTAACTGGCTCATGATTAGGTTCGATTACAGGAGATTTAGCGAAAGTGACAGTCGGCAAAATAAAAATATTTAACAGGATTAAACTTAAGTTGAAAAATTTCATTAATATACCTCACTGTTTTAAAAGTCAAAATTATTAGCATGGTTAAAGATTTACTATCAAGTTATAAAAGTTAATTTTTTCTTGCTAAGACGAGCAATCCTTTGTTCAGTCAAATAACCTAATTGTCGATTTAGCGTAGTTAAAGCTAACGAAATATTGAGCAAAACATCAAACTGGTAATCAATAATCAAAAAATATTAACTATTTCCTTTTATTTTACAATTGGCGCATTTTAGATTAGAAAATACTTATTGATAGCTAGAGTAAAAATTAATGACTACGCACTTTATTACCGCCGAGATCGATCTTCAAAAGACTCCTCTCCAACTAGAGCAGAAAATTGAATCACAACTAAGGCAGCAAGGAGAGCCATTGCGCTGGGCTGTTACCAAAATAGACAAGGAAAAACAAACAGCGACAGTAGAAGCAATTGTGACTAAGGAAAACTAAGTTTTAGTGAGCGCATTTGCGCTCAGTGATTCACTTTTTAGAACATATTTATGTCAACATTTACGGTTGTTCTTATTATTCCCACAGGAGTCGGTGCAGCTATCGGTGGTTATGCGGGAGATGCACTGCCTGTAGCTAGGGCGATCGCCGAAATTAGCGATCGCCTGATTACCCACCCGAATGTGCTTAATGGCGCACAGCTTTATTGGCCGTTAAAAAATACCTATTATGTTGAAGGCTATGGCTTAGACCGTTTTGCCGCCCAAGAGTGGGGATTACGTCCCGTCAGGCAAAACAAGGTGGGTTTACTATTAGATCAAGGCATTGAACCAGAATTACGTCTACGACAGCTTCAGGCTGCTGATGCCACCAGAGCTACTTTAGGGCTGAATTTAACCGACTATGTAATTACCGATGCTCCTTTAGAAGTAGAATTACGTACTGCCGATTCTGGGGCAAGCTGGGGTACAATTGGCAATCCTGGCAGCTTACTGAGGGCAGCCCAGAAGCTAATCACTCAGGGAGGTGCAGAAGCGATCGCCGTAGTTGCTCGTTTTCCCGATGATCAGAGTGTCGAGCTACAAAACTATCGTCATGGTTCGGGAGTAGATCATTTAGCTGGGGCAGAAGCAGTCATATCGCATTTAATTGTGCGCCAGTTTCAGATTCCTGCTGCTCATGCTCCCGCACTTGAGCCTCTGACTGTCGATCCTCAGGTATCGCCTCGCGCTGCTGCTGAAGAATTAGGCTATACTTTTCTTCCTTGTGTGCTGGTAGGTTTAAGTCGCGCTCCACAGTTTATTACAACTCAATCTCACTCGCCTGAGGCGATTTGGTCGGAATCGGTAGATGTAGCGATCGTTCCTTATAGTGCCTGTGGCGGTAGTGCTATCCTAAGCATGGCTGATTCCAAAACTCAAATTATTGCTGTAAGTAACAATTCAACCCAAATACAAGTTCCTCCCGAACCTTTGGGCATTAAAGTAACTAAGGTCAATTCTTATTTAGAAGCTCTGGGCATTTTAGCTGCTTGTCGGGCTGGTATTGATTTTCGAGTCTTAAATCCTTCTATATCTTCTCTTCGTTGCTTATAAAACTAGTGGCAAATCCTAACAATCCTGAACTTGAACCCCTTAGTCGTACCCAAATTCTAATATTTATGGGTGTCACCGCCATATTCTTATTAGCGATCGCCAAAGTTTGGCAAAAACTAGGAGCAGTTCAGTTATTACCGATACGGTTTACTACTCAAGCTCTCTTGTGGAGTGTGGGTTTAGCAATAGGTATTACCCTTACCAGCGGTATAATTTATCGTCTGTGGCCTGCATATCAGCGTAGTGCAGATGTTTACCTAGAATTAGTGATCAAACCTTTGATCTGGACTGACATAATTTGGCTGGGACTATTGCCAGGCTTAAGTGAAGAGCTATTATTTCGAGGAGTAATGCTACCCGCTTTAGGTTTAAATCTGACTGCGGTGTTGATTTCCAGTATTCTCTTTGGGGTTTTGCACCTTAGTGGCAATGGTCAATGGCCTTATGTAGTCTGGGCAACGATTGTTGGTTTTGCTTTAGGATACTGTGCCTTAGTGACAGGTAATTTAGTTGTGCCTGTAGTCGCTCATATTATTACTAATTTGGTTTCTGGTTCTCTGTGGAAAGTCAGTCACTGGCAGAAACAACAGGCAGGTTCTCATCGAGATGATTAGCACCAGCATAAAAGCGCGAGCTTTAAAGTTTGATTAATTGATGACTCACGCATGATCAACTGAAACGGGCGATCGTCAATACGCCAGTTGGATTAGCTCAAGCTAGAAAAAATTAGGTATGAAACTATCAGCAACATAGTAGCGATACAGCCTATTTGAATTTTAAATATATATTTTACGCTTTGTTCCAAACGCTCTTGATTATATTTCAGGCGATCGACTTTAAATTGAAGATGAGAATCACGCTCTCTCAATAATGACATTTCTTTTGGCAGTACTTCGGCAATTTTTCGCTCTATTGTGGCTTCAATAGCAGCTGATTGGGTTTTTTCGATTCTTCCTTCTAATTTACTTAGAGATTTATACAAATAGTTAACTTTTCTTTTTACCTCAGAAATTTCTTCAATTTCTGAATCAACCCTCACAATCTTTTGCAGATATTTTTCAGTTAATTCTATACTTAGCTGGAAGTAACCTTGATTTGCATAATAAATAGCATTTTTAAGTTCTTGAGCTGTCGTAGTTTTGAGTAGATATCCTTTAGCACCATTTTTTAAGGCCTTACTTAAATGCTGCTCATTATCATGAACCGTGAGGATTAAAATCTTTGCTTGTACAAATCTTTGCGTGATGATTTTGGTAGCTGTCAAACCATCCATTTTGGGCATTTCCAAATCCATGATAATTACGTCTGGCTGTAGACGAGAAACTTTTTCAATTGCCTCCTGACCATTTTTTGCAAAACCGATTATTCTAATTTCTGGTTCAGATTTTAAATAAGTTTCTATTAACCTGTGATTTAAATTTTGATCGTCAACAACAAGAACGTTAATCATGCAAAATTACAATTAAGTACAAATATAGTCTTAAAGACTACGCTTAAATTGCTCGGTTTTAAATTTACTGATTTAGTATACAGTTTTATTCATCAGATACTCAATAGAAATCTTATGCTAGTTTCTCTACGAACTTTGGCTTAGAAAGCTTTTGATAATCTATTTTGTTATTTTAAGTTATTAGTTTTGATTGAACATTTATTGAAATGAACTCGCTCAAAAATATAAAAATTACTGCTTGTTCAAATTTCCAGTATTTTGTCGCCCATAACATAACCGTATGTTATCTATTTAAATGAGATTTATTTTAGTTCAAAAGTAATCTAGTCAAGCTGGCTATTGTGTAACATTTTCTGCTTTTTTCTAGATATTGAATGCCATACCTTAAATAACGTTAAACAAAAAAGCTTGATATCAAGATGAAGCCTAAACTAACAACCTAAAAACATCAGCCTAACTTTAGTTAAAATTAAGCTAAATAGCTTAGAGAATAATACGTAAGCATTACTTAAGTATTATGTAAATTTTAGAGCGATAGATTGATTAACCCAAGCTGAAGTTATCAAGTTGAACAAATAACTTAAACTTGAGTTGGCTTTTAAGGATAAGTTATACTAAACTCGCTTGATCAAGTATTCTTGCGTTGAGATAGCTATAACCCTTCTGACTTCTGATGTTATATGCTAAAGCATATGCGGAGAGGTATGCTTTAGCATTTGCGAAGCTTATCCTTTAGGACTAGCTAAGCGATCGCCCTTGTGGTATTTCTGACTTGCGCTATAAATATTGTTGAAGATATTTTGCTTGCTTTGCCGTTTACAAAATCTATGCCATCCAATTACTCAACCAGATGGCGATCGTGCTGATGCTCACTCCAATCACGACTGCTACAGGCAAAATAATCCCTGTGTTAGTTATTTTAACTATGGGAATAGAAATTGCCATCATTCCTGTAGCTAAACTCCAAATAATAGCTGTACTGCCGATTTTTGCACCTTGTCCTTCCATTAGTCTTGCTCTTAATCTAAGTCCACTGTATTTATTAAGTCATACATCAACCAAATCAGGTTCAGTTTTTGCAAAAAATTGTAGATTTTATTTATTCTTAATAAAATTGCCTGTCGGCTGCATCAATAGCCACTTGGCTAGGAAGTTTTTTACTTATCATATCGTTCATAAGCAGCTACTATTTTCTGCACTAAAGGATGACGTACTACATCTGCTTGAGTTAGCTCGCAAAAAGCAATCCCTTCAACATTGCGTAAAATTCTGCGTGACACAATTAAGCCAGAATCTTGATTAGCAGGTAGGTCAGTTTGAGTGATATCCCCTGTTACCACCATTTTCGAGCCAAAGCCTAAACGAGTTAGCACCATTTTTAATTGAGCAGGAGTCGTGTTTTGTGCCTCATCTACAATTACAAAAGCATTGGATAAAGTACGCCCGCGCATATATGCTAAGGGTGCAACCTCTATTTTTCCTCTCTCCATCAGGTCGGGAATTTTTTCGGCATCAATAAATTCGTACAGTGCGTCATATAGAGGACGTAAAAAGGGATTTACTTTCTCTTGTAAATCTCCAGGCAGAAATCCTAGCTTTTCACCAGCTTCTACAGCAGGACGAGTCAGAATGATTCTTTCGCATTCGTCACTAAGTAAAGCTTTCACTGCCAACACCGCAGCTAAGAAGGTTTTACCTGTTCCCGCTGGACCAATAGCGAAAGTAACATCGTGTTGCTGAATCGCCTTAATATATTGCTTTTGTTTAAAAGTCTTAGCTCGAATGGGTTCGCCTTTTTTAGTACGAGCTAGGATGTTCTTTTGTAAGTCGCTATATTCTTCCGTCCTGCCAGTATCGATCGCCTGGAACGCAGTCAAAATATCAGGCTCATATAAAGTCTTACCCATAGACCACAACGGCTCTAAAGTTCTAATCGCTTTGGCGCATCGTTCAACGGCTTGTGACTGACCTTTGATGAGTAAATCTTGTCCCCGCAACACCAAGGTTACTCCTGTATGGCGAGATAGCAATTTAAGATTTTGTTCGTTGCTTCCTGCTAGAGCGATCGCGCTTTGACTGTCGGGCAAATAGATAGTTTGAGACGTTTGGGTCATGTAATAATTTTGGACTTTAACTTTTATCTTACTAGTTCTTTCCCAGCAAAATGATTAACTCTAATACAGGAGCGAAACCCAACGCCAGATCAAGCTCAAATTTGAGCTATGGCGATCGCTGATTTAAAGATGCGATCGCTTATTCGCTAATTTAAAACAGTAGACGAGTTTATTTACTGGTTCTTTCCTGAAATATTTCTCTAATTTCGTGCCAAAGCTCTTTTAGAAGCTGTTTTACCTGCTTTTCTTTGCGGGCGACTGCACCGCCAGTTGCTCCTAGCTTTTCCTCGAATTCGGCACTTTTGCGTTTAACGGGTTCGGTAAAGACTTCGGGATCTTCTTTGGCTTTGTCATACCAAACTTTAGCGTCTTCAAGATATTTCCCAACGTCACCTTCATTATAACGACTAGCTAAATTTGCCTGTAATACGGCAGTTTGAGCTTTTAAGCGGGCATAATGCTTTTGCAGAATAGCAAACTCTTCACTATTGCCGATGTTAGTAATCGCTTCCGCGATCGCCTCTTTTATTTTATCTGGTTGAGTCTTACTTTCTGTTTCAACCTCTGCTAAAGTCTGATCAATTTCCTGCTGTAGTTCTTGTTCTTCTGAAACTACTTGCGCTTCTAAAGTAGTAATTTCTGCTTGAGTTTGCGCAATTTTTTGTCTTCTGGCTTCGCTGATGCCATCGATGACACCTTGAATCGAAGCAGTGACTTCTTCTTTTACTTCCCCGCCTGTTTCTTTAGCCGTTTCGGTAACAGCAGCGATCGCATCTTGGACTAAGCTAGTTATTTCTCCTCTACCTGATTTGATTTCCGAGACTGCTTCAGCGATCGCGTTTTTAATGATTTCGCGAATTTTCTCCGTTTTTAATTCTCCAGTCTGTTTTGCCTGTTGCAAATCAGCAATAATTCTTTCTTTTCTTGATTCAGACATAATCAACCACCCTGGTTATCAATTGACTTGAATTAATCTTCAAGTCCTGTATATTCATCTTAGGATTGAAGCAATGCCTGTCGTGTAGTACTAATGGTAGAAAAAACCCCACCTGGAAGTCAGAAGTCAGAAGTTTTTAATCTTAAGGTTTCGAGGATTTTTAAATGGTTACTTTACTTACGCCTATGACCTTATTTATTAACTCTTTTAGCCTTAATGTTTATCGAGAACAATTTTGTCCTTAACTAAGAATAAAAATAAATAAACGGGCGGTTTGGTGATAGAAACGACCAAATAAGTAAGATTCTTACGCTAGCTGGCTAAAAACCACTTGCTAATTATTGCTCAAAGTTACTCCACCGCTTTCTGGAACAACCAAGATATTTTAACTAGAGGTAGTCTAAACAAGATGAGACTGAATCACTACGATCCAAAAGACTGCTATGACGAATACATGCTTGCTTCAGGAGAATCGCGCTCGGAAGTATTCCCGATTGTCGAGTGGATACAAGAACTTGCTTCCAGAGAACTTCAGCATTATCAGGAAACTGCCCAACAGCTTTTAGCCGCCAGAAATGTTACCTTTAGAGTAGGAGACGAAGAGAGAGTGTTTCCGTTCGATCTGATTCCTCGCGTCATTCCCGCAGCCCAATGGCGCCATCTCAAAAGAGGACTTCAGCAAAGAGTTACGGCACTTAATCTTTTCTGTGCTGATATTTATGATCGCCAGCTAATCGTTGAAGACGGTAAAATTCCCCGCTCAATTATCGATTCAGCCGCGAACTTTATTCCTGAATGTCGGGGTGTAAAACCACCGGCAGGTGTTTGGTGTCATATCAGTGGAACGGATCTGGTGCGCGATCGCTCTGGAACCTGGTATGTCCTAGAAGACAATTTGCGAGTTCCTTCTGGGGTATCTTACGCCATGGAAAACCGTATGGTAATGGAAAAAATGCTGCCGCAACTTCTAGAAAAACTCGCGATCGCTCCTGTCGATGATTATCCTCAACAATTGCGCAAAACGTTGCTTAATTCTACTCCTCAGGGAATTAGCGAACCTAACATTGCTGTTCTTACCCCTGGTAAACAGTCATCTGCCTATTTTGAACATGCTGATCTAGCCAACCAAATGGGGGTTTATTTGTTGGAAGCAAAGGATGTAGTGCTAGAAGATGGCTATCTGCACATGGATACTGCGGAGGGATTACGCCGAATTGATGTAGTTTACAGACGGGGAGGTAAAAAACTTTTTGACTCTTTAGAGTTAGGAGGCAATTACCCTTCTGGCACTGCGGCGATCGCCGATTTGTGTCAGCAGGGCAAACTCTCTGTAGCTAATGCTTTGGGGACAGGAGTAGCCGATGATAAGGTTATTTATGCTTACGTCCCCAAGATGATTCGTTACTATTTAGGGGAAGAAGCAATTTTGCCTAACGTCCCTACTTATTTATGTTGGCAGGAGTCAGATTGTCAGTATGTTCTCGAACATCTTGATCAGTTGGTAGTAAAATCAGCCAGCGAAGAAGGGGGAGAAGGAATGTTAATCGGAACTAAGGCTAGTAAATCTGAGCGAGAAGCGTTTGCGGAGAAAATTAAATCCCAACCTCGCAGTTATATAGCGCAACCAACCATTAATCTTTCTAGTATTCCTACCATATTTGGCGATCGCTTAGAAGGGCGACACACAGATTTACGTCCTTACATTATCCATCAAGGAGAAGAGATTTATGTTTATCCTGGGGGGCTAACGCGGGTGGCAATGGAGTCAGGACAATTGGTGGTTAACTCTTCTCAGGGTGGTGGGAGTAAAGATACTTGGGTACAAACCAATTAAAAGCGTTGCTGATTTAGAACATGAAATTACTCATAATACTATACTGCTCGTCCTAATCTGGAATTAAGACAGTTTAGTCAGCAATCCCAAGATTTTTTTCGATGTTGGTGTTAGCAGGGTACGGCGGTAAGCATCGGCTGCTTTTTTAATTCCTTCTGCTTGGGTAGGATAGGGATGAATTACCCCAGATAGACCATTCAAACCGATCTTGTTAACCATAGCTGTTGTCACCTCACTAATCATTTCTCCAGCATGAGGAGCAACAATAGTCGCGCCTAAAATTCGATCAGACCCTTTTTGGTGGTGAATTTTGACAAATCCTGCTGTTTCCCCATCAGCGATCGCCCGATCCACATTACGCATCAAAATCTTAATTGTATTAACCTCAATTCCCTGTGCTTGAGCCTCATCTTCGTACATTCCTACATGGGCAATTTCGGGATCGGTATAAGTTACCCAAGGCATGACTAGACTGCTAAGTTTGGAACGTCCCAACCCAAAGGGAGAAAAGAGAGTATTCTTAATCACAATCCTGGCTGCGGCATCGGCGGCGTGGGTAAATTTCCATTTCAGGCAGATATCTCCTGCTGCATAGATTTTGGGGTTAGTTGTTTGAAGATAGTCATTGACCTTAACCCCATGGCGATCGTATTCTACCCCTACGGCTTCTAAATTCAATCCTTCCACATTAGGGGCGCGTCCTGCACCAATTAAAATTTCATCGACGGTGACTGATTCGGCTTTGCCATTGCGAGTGTAGTAGAGTGTCTTCCCTTCAAGAGTTTTTTCCACTCTTTGGATCTGAGAATCTAGAACTAACTCAATTCCTTCCCGAATAAAATTATTTTGGACAATTTCAGCAGCATCAGCATCCTCTTTATTTAGAATATGGGAATGTCGGTGAAACAGAATTACTTTAGCTCCCAAGCGACTAAAAGCCTGAGCTAGTTCACAACCAATCGGACCACCACCGATGACAGCAAGACGTTTGGGACTTTCGGTAAGAGAAAAGACTGTTTCATTGGTCAAAAAACCTGCTTCTTTAATTCCTTCGATGTCTGGTCGCACCGCTCTTGCTCCTGTAGCAATGACTGCTTTCTTATATTTAAGAGTCTTACCAGCAACTTCAATACCATTGTTACGTAAAAAACGACCTGCTCCTAAAAAAACATCAATACCCAGATTTTGAAAACGAACAGCGGAATCGTGATGACTAATCCCTGCCCTTAATTCCCGCATTCTTGCCATTACCGCCGGAAAATCTACTTCTATTGGTTCGGGAGATTTAATACCGAATGCTCCTGCTTTCTGTATTTCCCCCACAACGCGAGCAGAACGAATGATACATTTGGAAGGGACACAACCGACATTCAAGCAATCCCCACCCATCAAATGCTTTTCAATCAAGGCAACTTTTAACCCCAAACCCAAACCTGCTGCCCCTGCTGCCACAACTAATCCAGCCGTACCCGCACCGATAACGACTAAATCGTAACAATCTGCTGGTTGCGGATTTATCCAATCGTTGGGATGAACGTAAGAAACCAATCTTTGGTTATATTCGTCCATTGGTGGAACGGTTACTGGTTGAAAAGCTGAATTGGACATAATTATTATTTATTTTTTTATTTAAATTACTCAGATAGAGTTGCTAAAAATTCCTCTGGCAGCATCGCTGGAATTGAAGAAGCTACAAAATCAGATTGGTTTCGTGTCACAATTAATTCCAGACCCTCAGCGTTTGCCGTTTCACTTGTGACTGCATCCTCAAAATCTGCGATCGAGCTTTGTAAAGCCCTCCGAATTACCTCATCTGTCACGCTAGCAACTTGAAGACGCTGCAATAATCTTGATATCAGTTCACGGGATACTTTATTACCAAGTTGACGACGTAGAATGTAAAATATATTGGTCACAGCATGACCTGAAACATAGCCCTGAACTTTTCCCTGTGCCACCGTATCCAACGCCAGTGCAGAAAACACAATAAACTCTTGACGTTGAGCCAAAATATCTAATAGTACATCACTATCAAACAACACCCGCTTCAACTGTATTTTTCCTCCAGATAATCTATATAAGATTCTTTAGGCTCTTGTTCATTCAGTTCAATGACACCGATTAAACTTTGAGTCCAAGGATCGAGGTTAGTTAAAGGTTGAATTGTTGGACTCGGAGAAATAGATGACAGCGTTTCTTGTTGAATTGAAATTAGCAAAGACTGAACTAAATTCCAGCGATCGCGAATCGGTAATTCCAATACTTGTTTTTGTAATTCTGGCAACTTCATTAACATTTTCCCCCAAAATCTTGTTCTTTAATTGTAAATATCATTGATTTTTCACTTCTTGACGGACATTTGCCAAGCAACAACTACCTTGAGGATTGTTAACTTCGCAACCACAACGTCCAGCCTGAATGTGAGTGCGGATTGAAGATTCTGCTGTGCTATGGTTTGTCTGTTGAATTTCTTGTAAGATGCGATCGCGTGTCCAATTAAAACAATAACAAACAGGAACTTGTAAACCTTTGTCTTTTTGGTAGACAGGTACTTTTACCTCGTTGACGATAAAAGTTTGATCTTGCTCGTTAAAATAAACAACGGGACAATCAATTGAGTCACAGAAAAAGTAATTAGATTCAGGATTTAGGGTTTCTAATGCCCTCGGTGTCAGCAAACTTTTAAGTGTAATGGTTTGAACTCGCTTTCCTTTCATTCCGTTTACTGGACAGTTTGCCTTCAAGGAATTTTTATTTTGAGAGCAACATTCTTCAGACATATTTTTTCTACTATTTACAACAATTTTTGCGATTTGACTTGCGGTAGCGAAAATATGAAAGTACAGTTATTGCAACCAATATTCCTAATGCTGGTAAGAGAACATAATCGAGATAACCTACGATCGCACTTAATCCGACTGCTCCTAGTAAGATAACTAAAATAGGTGTGAAGCAACACAAAGCAACAACAATTGTTCCTGTCAAACTAGCAATCAAAGCAGTTTTAGGTTTCATGAAATAAATATCCTTGATTAACTAATTAAGGTCGAATCGTTCTTTTTCATCAGTTTCAGACTCTAAGACTTCATTTTCTAAAGCCTGACGAGCAATTTTAGTGACATAAAGGGTGACGGCTACCGTAGCGATCAAACCCACGATCCGAATTGTCCATTGCAC
>JBHJNW010000060.1:0-12817 GCA_050330395.1 Pleurocapsa sp. | reverse complement strand
TCTCTTACTCTTGTTCATAGAGAAATCCAATCGTTCAATTGCCTACTCTCTCTGAGTTTTACATGATTTGGTTTTTCTCTTGACTTTTTTCTAATTTCCTTAACTTGTGACCAATGGGTAGTTGAGCGATAGTTTTCGGAAGATCTGGATGGCCCCAATAGGGATCGTCAATCCCAGCCAAAGCCAATTTTTGCTCGCCGCGTTCGACCAAGTAAACTTGATTGTCTAAATTGATTATGTTGCTCTCGACCAAGACTTGTTTCAGCAAAGCGATCATTTCTCCCCAATGATCGTGGTTGCCTAAAACTGCGAAAATTCCTGACTTAGACTGTAGCTGACTTAAATTTTGTCTAAGTTGGTCAGCATCAAACCTGCTGTTTTGAGTAATTAAATCTCCTGTAATGGCGATCGCATCTGGCTGTTGTTGGTTAACTAATCTAATAATTTTGGTTAACCGCTGTTCTGGCATAAATTTACTGACATGAATATCGGCAATCTGAACAATTTTAAAATCTTCAAAGTCCTTAGATAAATTAGGAATCGTCAACTGAATTGGTACAACCTCAATCCAGTTAGGCTCTATTTTTGCAGCATAAATATAACAGTAAGTAGAAAAGACAATTATAATTAGCGTAAATTTACTTATCCATCTTCTAATTTTTCTGCGTATCAAAGGATGTTGCTTGGCGAGCATGATAAAAATTTGAAAAGATAAAAGCTGCTTTTCTATACTAGTCTTTCTTCATAAATTTTGACATTTCCTAACGCGATCAAAAACTTGATTGAGCGGATTAAAATGTAAGATATTTGTCAGTTATCAAGGATGATTAAAATAGCTTTTTAAGTCAACAATTGATAATTTCAGCATGGAATATTTTAATCAACACGCAATTATTACTGGGGGTTCTAGCGGCATTGGTAAAGCAGTGGCTAAATTATTAGCCCAGCGAGGGGCAAACCTTTCACTAATTGCCCGCGATCCGCAAAAGCTTGCTAACGCTCAACGAGAAATAGCGGCAGCAAGCATTAATTCACCCCCAAAAATTCTGACTATTCCCGCAGACGTAGCAAATCGCCAGTCAATCACCACCGCGATCAGAAGAGCGATCGCTACTTTAGGAACACCGAAACTATTAATTACCTCAGCAGGAATCGCTCATCCTGGTTATTTTAACCAAATTCCCCTGGAAGTTTTTGAACAAACAATGGCGGTCAATTATTTTGGTTCTTTGTACAGCATTAAAGCAGTTTTACCAGCCATGGAAGAAGAGCAAGGAGGACAGATAGTCTTAATCTCTTCTGGTGCAGCCTTAATCGGCATTTATGGCTACAGTGCTTATTGTCCTTCTAAGTTTGCCCTGAGGGGGCTGGCAGAGTCTTTACGAGGAGAATTAAAGCCCAAAGGTATTAGCATAATAATTGTTTATCCTCCTGATACTGACACTCCCCAGCTAGCAGCCGAAAATAAAATTAAGCCTCCCGAAACTCAGAAAATTACGGCCACGGCAAAAACTTGGAGTGCAGCAGCCGTAGCCGAGCAAATTCTTCGAGGATTAGAAAAAGGTAGTTTTGCGATCGCTCCTGGGACAGAACTCACTATTCTAAATCGATTTCATAGTCTACTTACTCCTATATTAAACTGGTACTTTGACGGTATAATTAAGAAAATTAATCACCAAAAATAATCGACATAATCGACTCAACCTCAGAGCCAATAATACAAATTTAGAGAGTAAAGTTATCTTTAAAATCTTGTCTAGTCATCGGTTGGTTAACAATTATTCCTTCTTGCCCCAAGTTTTCCAAAGGTTGGCCCTCGACGTTAATCCAAACAGGGCTATTGGGAGCGGAACTAGTCGCGGTATATATAACCTGAGCTAGTCTGCTAGTCATGGAGGCACTACCACCGCCAGAAGTAAATTCTTGGGATAAATTAAGATGAACTCCCTGTTGATCTTTACGAACACTAATTAGTTTAGTTCCTTGAGGAATCGCCGTAGTATAGGGAGAATCTTGAGGAGGGCGATCTAAGAGAGTTTCTAAGGCAGTTTCCAAGACTCGTTCAGGTTCAATCGACTTTTGAAAGGTCATGGTATTGAAAACTAGCTTAATGCTGTCATCGGCTGGGTCAAGCCAGAAAATTTCAACGGCTTTTTGCTGAGTAATTGGTTCGGGTATGGCTGGAACTTCTGATTCCACTATGGGAGCAGGATTAGGCTGAGAAACTAACGCCTTTTGTTCGAGGGCGGATTTTGCCCACCAAGCAGCGCCTCCTCCCACAGCCAGAATAGCCCCTGTGATTGCTGCCACCACGGGAAGAGAAAAACGATTTTTATTACGATCCTGCATGGATTAAGCTCCCGATACGAGGAAATGGTTTGATCTGTTCTGAAGATAACTTTGATTCAGTCTCTAGTCTAATAAAACTGACCAGCTCTAATCTATCCTCATCAATCTCTAATTGTAAGATACGGGCTAAAATTCCGTCGGCTTCTAGAAAATTTAAGTCAAGGCGATCGCTAATACCTTCAGCAAAACCGTTAAGCAGCCTGGCTGAAATGGGGCGATCGTTGACAGTTCCCTGGGGTTCGATGAGACGGAGTGTTTTGCCATTTATAACCTCAATAGCTAATTTTAAGGTAATATTTAATTCTCTAGAGCGATTATTGATCGTATTAGTTCCAGAAGTTGAGTCAACTATGCCGTGTTTGTCAATACCAATATTAGGTCTGGGTCTACTTAGTTTGAATCTTACCTGAAGACGATTTGCAGGTTGTAACTCTAGGTGAAGATTGGATAGCTGATAGCTGATTCTAGTTGAACCTGCTGTACTAGTTAGCAGGCGATTGAGCGTTTTTTGGAGTTGAGCTAAAACTTCAGGAGACTGCAAGGCTTGATTAAGATCGCTTTGCGTCAAAACAAGTTTGATTGCGCCTGAGGCTGGTTTTTCCAAAGAATTTCTCAAGCCATCAACACTGTCAAAATTCAAGTTGGAGAGTCTAAGAGCTATGGGGTCAGTTGCTAGATCTACGGCGGCAATTCTTAGACCTGGTTGAACCATAATACCTCTACTAGCAATTCGGATCTGATGCAGCTTTCCGCGAGTAATCTGATAGCTGGGTCGATTATCTACTCTAACTGTCTGTTGCTCGACACTAATTATTTGCGAGCGAATTTGGCTAGCAGCGAGCAAGTCCAAAATTGTACCTCCACCAGAAACTAAAGAAAGCAATCCAGACAGAACAATCGTCAGAATTTCCATGGTCAAAGCACTGATTAAACACTAAACATTGTCTGAGATTAGCATTGCTCGATGTTAGTTGCTAGACGCTATGGTGTTATTTTGAGGCTAAATGAGTTGAGACTCAATCAATCAAATATTGCCAACAGAATGGAGGTTGCTTGATTCTGAGCGGTGATCTCCATCCTGTTGATTTATCCTGGATTAACTCTCATTAAGACCTGTCCAAACTCCACTGGATCGCCATTTTGGACAGATATTTCCATAATTTGCCCAGTTACTTCCCCTTCAATTTCATTCATCAGCTTCATTGCTTCAATGATGCAAACTGTATCACCTTTATTAACCTGATCGCCGACTGAGACAAAAGGGTCTTCGTCAGGAGCGGGAGCGGAATAAAATGTTCCTACCATAGGAGAGGTAATGTCCAGCCACTTTTTATCATCTACAGTAGGTATCGGTGCTGCTTCTGCGTTCACCGCCGAAACGTTTACCGAAGCCGCGACGGCTGCGGTATCTGTAGTGGTTTCCATAGCTTGAGGAGAAATTGCTGATTGAGGAACGGCAATTACGCCTTTATCCTTACGTACAGTCAATTCAAAATCATTATTCTTGAGAATTAACTCCGTGATGTCGGTTTGAGAGATCGCCCCTAACAATTCGCGGAGTTCTTGGAAATTTATAGACACAAACTATACAACCGTTATTAAGAGTAATTTTGTAATTCTCAAAGATAGCTGTGTAGTATTGCCGATCTAAGAGATTGAGTAACTTGCCGATTAATGCTAATGCTTTAGCGGAGATTAATTTTCTCGACCTAAATAAGAACCATCACGGGTATCGACTTTAATATTTTCCCCAATTGAAATAAATAATGGCACCATAACCTGAGCGCCTGTTTCCACCGTGGCGGGTTTTGTCCCTCCTGTAGCAGTATCTCCCTTAACCCCAGGATCGGTATCAATAATTTTTAATACTACTGAAGTTGGTAGCTCTATTTCTAGTACTTTTTCATTCCAAAAGATGACATTAACCTCCATTTCTTCTTTAAGAAAATTAACGCGATCGCCCAAACCTTCGCCATTCATCCGCGTCTCTTCATAGGTTTCCATATCCATAAAGATAAATTCGCCTCCATCTTTATAGGTATACTGCATGCTACGCTTTTCTAAATTTGCCTGAGGGACACTTTCTCCTGCGCGGAATGTTTTTTCGACTGTATTTCCTGTTTGTACGTTTTTGAGCTTAGTCCTGACAAAAGCTGAACCCTTACCAGGTTTGACGTGCAGAAACTCTACTACTCGCCAGACAGAGCCATCTAGCTCGACAGTAACTCCTGTACGAAAGTCATTACTAGAAATCATGAAGCTAAAAATACTTGCTTAGAGATCGACATTTCATTGTACCTGATGAAGGACTTGTAAAAGGATGAAGAATGCAGGATCAAGAGTCAGAAGGTAGTAGCTAATCAATTATCTTTAAGTTTTATAAGTCTCTAATCGCCTATTTTCCGTATCCCTGAATTAACAGCAATTAAGTACCACTGGAAGTAAAGAAATGTTGACAAGGGAGAGCGAATACTAAGAACATACACCTTAGTAGTTAGATTTAATAGTTTTGGCATGTCTTATGTCCGCACTTTCATCAAAATTGAATTTATGAATACATCAAAAAATATTCTTTTTACCTGGTTTCAGCTTCGGTTTAGCAATCGGGTTGTGAGCTTTGTCCTCAGCCTCACCATTTTGGCTGCGAGCTTCTTTGGCTGGCAGTCTCAGGCATCAGCTATCTTAGCTCAAGGAGATGCAGTCACAGATCCCCAAGCTATTTTGAGATATTCATTACCGATCGAGAATGACTCGGTTAGAAAACTGCAAAAAAATCTCGAAGATATTTCCAACCAACTGCGGGGGAAACGTTGGAAAAGTATTGGTCGCGATCTTACAGAGGCTAATTTTGTGCTAACTGCTCGTCGCGATCGCCTGCTGGCAAGCGTTCCTGATGAACGTAAACCCGAAGCAGAATCTTTAATCGCTCAATTAGTTGATGGAACTACAGAACTAAAAGAAATCGTCGAATCTAAAGACCGCGAAGCAACCTACCTCAAAAGACGAGAGTTGCTAGATTTGGTTACTGACTTAGAAGAATTAATGGTGGTTGGATATCCTTTTGAAGTGCCAGAAGAATATGCTAATCTGCCACAACTTTTAGGACGTGCCACAGTTGTATTAGAAACAAATAAAGGTAATTTGGAAATTGTCGTAGATGGCTATAGTGCGCCTGTTAATGGCGGCAATTTTGTCGATTTGGTTAAACGAGGTTTTTATGACGGCTTAGATTTTAATCGCGCTGAAGATTTCTATATTTTGCAAGCTGGCGATCCTCCAGGTGAAGCAGATGGCTTTATTGACCCCGCAACCAATGAATATCGAGCCATTCCTATGGAAGTCTTGGTGAAAGGAGATGAACTACCTGTATATGGTGAAACACTTGAAGAACTAGGTCGCTACCTAGATGTCCCAGCAATTCCTTTCAATTCCTATGGTGCAGTGGCTCTGGCTCGTCCTGCTGACGATCCTAACGGCGGGTCTTCTCAATTTTTCTTCTTTAAGTTTGATACAGAAATTACGCCTCCTGGTTATAACTTGATGGATGGACGTTATTCGGTCTTTGGTTATCTCACAAAAGGAAAAGAAGTCTTAGAGGAATTGACCGCAGGAGATAAAATTATCTCTGCCAAGGTAATTGATGGAATTGAAAATCTGAAAGAACCAAATTCAGTTAATAGTTAAAACAATTAAATATTAAGTAGGATGGGCGTTCAACTCATCCTACCAATTGTCTGAAAATGAATTAAAAAGCTGAAAGTTAATAACTATAGCTATCATAAGTATTCACCAACAACCTCCAGCCAAAGTCTAAAATGAGTCATGAACCGCTTTTAGTCAAAGATTTAGGTGAGCATGGTTTGTTAGAGAAGTTGCAGCGTTTTTGCCCGCCTGGTGTAGTTGGTGATGACGGGGCGGTGATCAACACTCATCCTCACCGCTCTTTAGTAGTTACTACTGATGTTTTGGTAGAGGAAGTTCATTTTAGCGATCGCACTACTGCTGCTTTTGATATCGGTTGGCGGGCTACGGCTGCTAATTTATCGGATTTAGCAGCTATGGGAGCAACTCCCTTGGGAATTACCGTTGGCTTGTCTTTACCAGGAGAAAAGCTAGTCAGTTGGGTGGAAGAGGTTTATCAGGGAATAGATGCCTGTTTAAAAACTTATCAGACATCTTTAGTTGGCGGTGATCTTTGTCGTTCTCCTGTAGCCAGTCTAGCTATTACCGCCTTTGGCGAAGTAACTCCTGAGCGAGCCATCCGTCGTAGCTGCGCGCGGCCAGGAGATGCAATTGTCATTACTGGTTTACACGGTCTGGCGCGGGGCGGGTTAGAGCTGTTGCTCGCTCCTAGTAAAGGAAGTAGTTTAACGCCAGCAGAGCGATCGCAGCTAATTGAAGCTCATCAACGACCAAAACCCAGATTAGATGTGTTGCCATATTTGGCAAAAATTCCCCAGACAATTGCGATCGCTGGTATGGACAGTAGCGATGGATTAGCAGATGCAGTCAGACAGATTTGTTGCGGTAGTGGTGTTGGCGCAGTGATCGATCTATCCAGACTAACTATTTTTCCTGGATTAGTTAAGCTAGCAGGAGATAAAACAGCTTGGGAATGGATGTTCTATGGCGGTGAAGACTTTGAGCTAGTTTTATGCCTGACTCACCATTTTGCCTCTAACTTAGTCAAGGAATTAGGCGAAAATGCCGTCGTAATTGGTGAAATTACTGCTAATGAGAAGATTAAACTAGTTAATTCCCAAAATTACTCCACCGCAGATATCTTAAATCTAAATTTAAATCTAAATAAAGGATTTCAGCATTTCTAAATTGCTAATTTTTGTCAGTCATCCTGACGTGCAAAACACAAAACATAGTGAAAACATAATTAATTAGCCTCAGAGCAGATTTACAGCTGCAACCAGAGAATCAATAATCAGTCATTTTTCAATACTTCAGCAAAAATAGTTATCCTGGTATAAATTTATCAAAAATGGGAATGCTAATTTTGGCAGAGAAAACCAGAGAGCTATGCAATCAAATTGTTTTCTCTGACTGTAGAGAGTAGCTCATTAAAACTGCAATCTACCTACCCACCCGCGATTCATTACATTTAATGCCCTGTTCAATTCCACACCCGATCTATGGAGCAGCGATTGTCTAAGACTATGCAACACGCATTAGGAATCGACCACATTGACAGCAGCATTTTACGAGTTGTTATCGAAAGTTCCAACAGCCCAACAATTCTGTCAGACTTAGCAGGTAAAATTGGTGATTTGTTGGTAGCAGATGTTTGTATTGTTGTCTCCATCGCAGCTTATTCTCACAGCGTTAATGATCTAGGCTACTGGCAAAAGAATTCTGCTGTACTTCCCCCTCAAGTTATTGAGCGATTGTCTTGTCTATCGCTAGATGCTGATGATTGTATACAGTTTCCCACAATCGATCGCGCATCTCCTCTGTTTAATTTACTTGAGCCTTTGCTTCAGTCAGCATTTCCCGCGGCAAGCTGGCTGGGAATGGAAACTCGATTTCAGCATCAGACCAACGGCTTAGTTTTATTACTCAGGCAGTCTTCAACCTGGACTACTTCTGAACGCGAACTATTAACCCAGACTTTAGATTCAATGGCGATCGCAATTTCGCAAGTGCAGCTTCAACAGCAAGCTAGTACTAAAACCAGATATCAAAACCTACTTAAAAAATTGAGTCGAGAGATTAGTCAGGGCTATCAGCCTCGGCGATTGTTTCATAATTGCCTAGCGGAAATTTGTCGCGCCCTGCCAGTAGACCGAGGCGCGATCGTGATGCTGAAGTATCAAAATCCTCTGAAAGCTAAAGGTAGAGGTAAACATGCTGTTAAGGGCATCGCTAAAATTGCCTATCAGTGGAATTCTCAGTCAGGATCGGGTTCTCATGCAGAACCATCTTTTAGTATTAACAACTCAGCTTTATGTCAAAAAGCCTGGCAAAATGCGCCCAACTGCCTGTATTTTGAATCGGACGCAGCTTTTCCCGATCTGACTAACGATCAGGTTCATCCTAGTGGAAGTGCCTTGTTAATGATGCCCTTGATGGGCAAAAAAACTAGTGAAACAGATACGGCAATGGTTCTAGGCTTTCTAGTTTTACAGCATAATGCTCCCCGTCGTTGGTTAGAAGATGAACTAGATTTGGTCGATTGGGTTGGAGTTCAAATTAGTACTGCTATTATTCATCATCAAACCCTAAATCGGGTGCAGTCAATTGTTGACGAAAGAACAGCTCAACTTAAATCCAGCATTGATATGCAGGCAAAACTTTCAGCTAAAATGCGCCAACATATTGAACAACTACAAAAGCTAAATCAGTTAAAAGATGACTTCATGAACAGTATAAGTCATGAATTAAAAACGCCTTTAACTAGCATGAAAATCGCTATTAAAATGCTGCGTCAAGAGGAGATATCATCTGAAATGCGCGAAAAATATCTAAATATCCTCGAACAGGAATGGAATCGTGAATATAGCTTGATCAAGGATTTACTGACGCTGCAACAGGTAGAATCAGGAGAACTAGACTATAGCCCTCAAGAACTAAATTTGCAGCAAACTATTAATAATCTGACGCAATTTTTTGTCTCTAAATGGCAATCTGAACAAGAAATTAACTTAGTCAGCACTATCTCTGAACCAGATTTGAAAATTTATACTGATGCCGATAGTCTGGAGTATATTCTGAACGAGCTATTGTCCAACGCTGGTAAATATTCCGATCCTAATACCACAATTCAACTATTAGTAGAAAGCCACACCACCATAGATCAAAAAGACATCGTAATTTCCGTCGCCAATATTGGTGCAGGAATTACGCCAGAGGAACTGCCTCATATCTTTGATAAATTTAGGCGTGGTCAAGGAGTTACAGATCGCGCTGTACCAGGAACAGGTCTAGGTTTGACTTTAGTACAGTATTTAGTCGAACATTTGAACGGCACAATTGAGGTGACTAGCAAACCATTTGACGATGATCTGGCATCATTTTTGACTACTTTTGTACTTAGATTACCTCAAATTCAACCGTCTATTAGTTAGGCTTATGGTAAATTATTTGTTGTCAGGTGGTGACCACAGTCGATCGCTTTTAAATTGCTTTTAAATTAATTTAATTTCCCTATCGATCGATTCTCTAATATTTCTATGAAATGGCACAAACACAAAAAGCTCCCTAAGCTAAAGTTACCGCGATCGCTATCAAGCAGCTATCCTTATTCGCCATTTTTCCGTCAGCTTAAAATATTTGGCATTACTATTAAGCTAATATTTGCTTTGTGGTGGGACAAAGTTACAGGAAACAATTCCTCTGGGCGTAGACATCGTATCGCCAAATGGTTGGTCAGAAATATTCTGGAATTAGGTCCAACCTTTATTAAAATTGGACAGGCTTTATCAACTCGTGCTGATTTGATTCCCATAGAATATATTCAGGAATTTGGTCAGCTACAGGATAGAGTGCCACCGTTTAGTTCGGACTTAGCGATCGCCGTAATTGAAACTGAATTGGGTAAGCCAATCTCAACGCTGTTTGCCGAGTTTAATCCTACTACTTTGGCCGCTGCCTCTTTAGGTCAGGTACACAAAGCTAGGCTACATACGGGAGAAGACGTAGTAATTAAGGTGCAGCGTCCTGGTTTAGCCCGTTTGTTTAACTTGGATTTTGAGATTTTACACCGTTTGGTCAGATGGCTCAATCGGTTGCTAAAAAGCGCGAGAAAATTTAATCTAGAAGCAATTTATCGCGAATTTTTTGAACTACTGTATTTAGAAATTGACTATATTCATGAAGGCAAAAATGCCGATCGCTTTCGAGAGAACTTCCAAAACTATCAGCGGGTGGCTGTGCCTCAAGTTTATTGGCAATATACCACCTCAAAGATTTTAACTTTAGAATATCTACCAGGTATTAAAATTGATAATCGCCCTGCTTTAGAAGCCAGTCAAATTGACACTCAAGAAGTTATTCAGCTAGGCATTACCTGTTATTTAAAACAGCTTTTAGAAGACGGTTTTTTTCAATCAGACCCCCATCCAGGTAACATGGCGGTTAGTCCCAGGGGAGATATTATCTTTTATGATTTTGGCACGATGGCAGAAGTCAAAACCATCGACAAAGATCAGATGATTAAAACATTTTTTGCGGTTTTAAAAAAAGATACGGATGAGGTAGTGGAAACTTTAATCTATATGGGTCTAATTGAACCCGTTGCCGATATGACTCCCGTTAAGCGGATGATCGCCTTTATGATTGAGGAATTTCGCGATAAACCTGTAGACGTTAGGGCTTTTGAACAAATAACCGATGAAGTCTATGCGATCTTTGAGCAACAGCCATTTCGTCTCCCGCCTCAGATGACTTTTATCGTTAAGTCTTTAACTACCCTCGACGGCATTGCTCGCGCTTTAGATCCTCAGTACAATCTATTAGCAGCAGCCCAACCATTTTTAAAACAAATTGCCTTCCAGCAGCAGCAAGGAAGTATGTTGGGTATCTTAGCCAGACAAACAAAAGACTTTATTCAATATAAATTGAAACAGCCTAACCGTACTCAAATGTCGATTATGCGCCTGGAATCTCGTCTAGATTTAGGCGAACTACAGGTCAAGGTTAGATCCATAGAAAGCGAACGCTCTCTAAAACAAATTCAGTTAGGAATAAAAAGCTTAATTTACACCTGCCTATCAGGTTTTAGCTTACTATCGGGTTCAGTGCTGCTAGTAGGTCAATTAAAAGGTGTGGCGATCGCTCTTTTTTGCTTTGCTACCTTTTGGTTTATCTTGTTATTACGCTCTTTAACCAGCATGGCAATGACTGAGAAAATGTATAAAATGGCGCAGAAATAAGTAATAAGTAATAAGTAAATTTTAATATGAATTATTTGTTTCTCTGGCGACTAAACCAAGTCTGCAACTGTTGACGACAAGATGTTTCTTCGATCCCTGCTAAGACTTGTAAAGAATGATTGGAACAATCACCGTCAGGAAGATTGGTAACGCTTCGTATTGCTCCAGTTTTGGGATCGTCAGCACCGTAAACTAATAAACCTAAACGGGCATGAACAATTGCCCCCGCACACATCGGACAGGGTTCAAGAGTGACGTAAAGAGTACAGTTCTGGAGATAGCAATTTTGGACGGCTTTAGTTGCTGTACGGATGGCTAAAATTTCGGCGTGAGCAGTTGGATCTTGCTCTCTGGACTTGCGGTTGGCTGCTTCAGCTATCAAATTGCCCTGGCGATCGATAATTACTGCCCCAACAGGTATTTCACCTAACTTGCCAGCGGTTTGGGCTAACTTTAAAGCATATTTCATCCAGCGAGAGTGAATCAGATATGAGTCATAGTTTAATTGAGCCAGAGAATTTGTCGCTACTTTGTAGCTCGACTTTTTAGTCATTTAATCAAATCAGTAGGAATATATACAATTGCAGATCGATCTATCAGGGAAAAACATTACACTAAATGTTAAAGCAGCCACCAGATAAAATTATTTTTTAATTATTAGTAATGAAAACAGCGGAAATATCATCCATCTTGGAGCGTCTTTTTAATAGCGAAGATATTAACCACGATGTAGAAGAAGCTTGGCAAATCAAAAACTCTCAAATACATTTATTAGTTATTCTTTCAGAAGATCATACTTGGTTGAGATTATTATCTCCCATCGCAGCAGCTAATCAAGCTCAGTCTTTATTACCCCAACTATTAGAAGACAACTTTGATACTACCCAAGAAGTTCGCTACGCTATCAATCAAAATGTCCTGTGGGGTGTATTTCATCATCGTTTAGCAAGTTTGACCTCAGAAGATTTAGAAAGTGCGATCGCCTCTTTAGCCTCTCTGGTTGAAAAAGGTTTATCTCAATCTTTTAACCAGCTAATCGAAAAACAAATTATTGAAATTGTTAAAACAGCAAAGGCTCAAGGACAAAGCTTAGAGTCTACTTATCAAACTATTGACCGCTTCTATCAGGAAGGAGTTATGGGCGGTGTCGATCAAGATCCTAACCAAAGAGAACAGTTTCTGGCTGCTTGGAAAGCTCAGTTAGAACGTTTATGGTCTGAGAATGACGGATACCAACTCTAATCCAGATTACGACGAACCTCTTTATGGTTTGCAATTGATGAAATCAATAAATGATAGAAAAGATGCTGCACATATGCCTGTAAGAGTTGCAGAAAAAAAATTCTCAAGTGATTATCCAAAAAAAAGATTTTGGGTTCTTCAGTACTTGTTATGCTTAAACAATAGTTAAGTTAAATCACTGAGATAATAAAACTCTAGTACGAAAGTTATCAAAGTTTCTAAACCCATAAGCAGAACGTTTGAGTAGTTTCAATTTATGATTAATTCCTTCTACTACACCATTAGTTATTCTTTCATCAACATAACTAATTATTTCTCCGAGCCATCTCACAATTGTCTTCTTA
>JBHJNW010000059.1:0-71598 GCA_050330395.1 Pleurocapsa sp. | reverse complement strand
TTGTTCGAGGGAAATTTGATACAAACATTGATAGATATTTAGAGGTGATAAATTAGGTTGATTTTACTATTATCTCAGCCCTTTTATTACCTTTTTTCTTATCATTCAACATTTCTGGTCCAACGCATATCTTGCGCTTGCCTTGTAAGGTAACTAAATTAATTGTATTTATTTTTAAATCTGTATTATATTTAGGTATTGGCGTTAGGCATCTAAATAAAACGCTCAAAATAGAATGCTACTTAACGGTTTTAAGTAATGTTATTTTGTTGTTGGCAATTGTAATTCCATGTCTTTGATTAAAAGTTATGGAATTACAATTGGTCTAAAACCAGTGCAGCAACACTGACTTTAGACCCAGATTATCGAATGTAAACCCTATAAGTTGAATACATCCGAGCTTATGTATATTATGACACGTTTTGTGATTTTTAACCTAGCATTAAATAGTGTCTGGGTTTTTATAGATTTAACTTTAGATATTGCCTGTTCATCTCTGGGAATCAATACAGAAGTAGTAGCTTTAATTTGACAGAATAAAATCAATTTTGTTGTCATTAAATCGGTCAGAAAAATTTAAGTTTATGTTGATTTGCTGACACCTATCTAGTCTAGTTCTAGAAAGAACTTTTCTTGCTCAGTCCCAGATGACTTCGCCATGTCCGAGATCAATGCCTTTAGAAAGCGCAGGCAACGCGGACTTGTCAAAGCGATGATCGGATCGATCGCGTAGCAAGTCCGTAGGACGCATTCATGTCGAGAGCTTCTGGGAGCATTTGCAGATCAGGAAAATTGCCAAGACTGCATTCGACAAGCAAATATTTCTCAAGATACAGCGAAACCTGCTTTGACCGTTAGTCAAGTTATTAATCATCGAAATTAAAACAATGACTACTTATTGCAATTATGCTTTTGAAACACAATACCAGTATTCTAATCTGAGAGATTTACTGCAATATAGAGCAAAAAATCAGTCAGAACAAATAGCTTATCGATTTATTCGTCAAGGAACAAGCGAGATAGATCGAATAACCTATCAAGAACTGGATCGACAGGCGCGAGCGATCGCAGCTTCACTTCAGACTACAAGTAGTTTAGGAGAACGAGCTTTATTACTATATCCTCCAGGTCTAGAATTTATCACGGCTTTTTTTGGTTGTTTATATGCAGGAGTAATTGCCGTTCCTGCTTATCCACCTCGACGTAATCAAAATATGTCGCGGTTACAAACATTGATCAGCGAAGCTCAAGCCAAAATTGCTTTAACTACAGAATCTTTGTTAACTAATATCAAAAGCCGTTTTGCTGGTGAATCAGAATTTCCAGAATTACATTGGCTGTCCACCGATAATCTTGCTTACGAACTAGATTCAGCTTGCTTAGAACCAGAAATTACAGCTAATACTCTGGCTTTCTTGCAGTATACTTCTGGGTCTACTGGAACACCAAAGGGAGTGATGATTACTCACGGCAATTTACTGCATAACGAGCGCATGATTGCTAAAGCCTTTGGACATACTTCAGATACTGTGGTCGTAGGTTGGTTGCCTTTGTTTCACGATATGGGCTTAATTGGCAATGTTTTACAGCCCTTGTATCTAGGTAGACCATGTATTTTGATGTCGCCAGTCGATTTTTTGCAGAAACCTCTGCGTTGGCTACAGGCAATTTCTCATTTTCAAGCAACTACTAGTGGTGGCCCAAATTTTGCTTATGATCTCTGCGTTCGTAAGATTACTGCCCAACAACGAGCTAGTCTGGATTTGAGTAAGTGGGAAGTGGCTTTTACTGGTGCAGAGCCAATCAGAGCCGAAACTCTAGAGCGATTTGCCCATACCTTTAAAGACTGTGGTTTTCGTCCCGAAGCTTTCTATCCCTGCTACGGAATGGCAGAAACAACTTTGTTTGTGTCTGGAGGGCTGAAAATGGATGCTCCAGCTATACATCAGGTTGCCAAAACTGCTTTAGAACAAAACCAAGTAGTGACCAGTACAGCAGATGATGCCGTTCAACAGCTGGTTAGTTGTGGTCAAACTTGGCTCGACACGCAGGTAAAAATTGTCGATCCCGAATCTTTAACTCAATGTGCGCCAGATCGGATAGGAGAGATTTGGGTATCAGGTGGCAGTATAGCTCAAGGATATTGGAATCGACCTCTAGAAACAGAACAAACCTTTAAAGCTTACATAGCAGATACTAACGAAGGTGCTTTTTTGCGGACTGGTGATTTAGGGTTTATTCGAGATCATGAGTTATTTGTTACAGGTCGTCTTAAAGATGTAATTATTATCCGAGGACAAAACTATTATCCCCAAGATATTGAACAAACCATTGAAAAAAGTCATCCTGCTTTAAAACCTGGATGTAGTGCTGCTTTCGCCGTCGAAGTTAAAGGATCAGAACGGTTAATCATTATCCAAGAAGTAGAACGCAGCTATCTACGTAAATTAGATGTAAATGGAATAGTAGGAAACCTTTGCGAAGCAATAACCTCCGAACACGGTTTACAGATTTACGCCACGGTTTTGGTTAAACCAGGAAGTATTCCCAAGACTTCTAGTGGCAAAATTAAGCGTCATGCCTGTCGGACACAATTTTTAAACGGCAGCTTAAACGTAGTTGAAGACTGGAGCGAAAATCCTCAATGTAAGGCAGAATTTCTGCGTCTTCAGGCTGAAATTGAATTGGTATTGCAGAAGACAAACAGACAATTAGGTCAACCTAAGTAAATTCAAAACATGTAATAGATCACGTAATAGATATTTAGTCTTGGCTTGAACTGCCATAGCACCTTAAACACGTCGCCAATATTGCAACTATATACAGAAACCAATGGAAACTAGAACTGTTAACAACCAAGGGAATGTCAAAGAACTACCAAGCAAATTAGAGCTACAAACTTGGATGATTGAGTATGTTGCTGAACTTTTGGAAGTAGAACCAGACAAAATTGATGTGGCGATCGCTTTTGATCGCTATGGCTTAGATTCTTCGGCAGCCGTAGGACTGGCAGGGGATTTAGAAGATTGGCTAGAACGAGAACTAGACCCCACACTACTTTACGATTATCCCACTATTGGGTCTTTAAGTGAGCATTTGGTGGAATATTTATCCGACTAAAAAATTTTGAATCTTTAAAACTAACTAAGTTGTTGTAACCTGATCTTCGAGAAGTCATGAAATACACTACTCAATTACTTAATCAGCCCGCTCAAATTTCTAGTTTAGACAATCAGAAGCCGACAAAACATTCCCAGCTAATTACTAAAACCTATCAAAGTAATATCGCGTCAGACTATACCGAAAAAATCGCCGAGTTAGGTAAAAACTTTGACTATCATAGCAACAGCGATCGCTATTGGGGAGATCCAGAGCTATCTACTTTTTATGGTACGCCACTATATGCGGAAGCTTCTGAGTCGCAAAAGCTAGCTCTCAATCATCTCTATTGGGTAGGTCAGTACAACCATACAGCCAATTCCGAAGCCAATACGATGCTCTATAATCAAATCACTGAAGGAGTTTTTGCTCACTTTGGTGATTATCAAACCTTATGTCAAGAGCTAAGTTTTGAAACCGAGCAAGAGCGTTATCATATTAAAACTTTTCAAAAGATTGGCTACAAAACGAAAATAGCTTTGCTGGGTAAATCAGGGTTAGGTAATCCTCTGGCTGAAAAGTCGGTAAGTTTGTTAAAAGCTCCAGCCTGGCGTAAGTCTTTCAATACATCGACAGATGCTGCTCGTGAGGCTACTTTCCGTTTGGTGACTCGCATGATGCTAGGTGGTAGGAGTAATTATTCTCAATATTTACAGTCACGAGATGAGCAATCGATCCCCACGACTACAGGGGGATTGGCAGAGTTAACTGGTTCTCCTGCTGCCTTTAAGTTTTTTACTCTCAACTGGGGTAGTTCTCCCTTCTTGGCATCACAGTATTATGCGGTGCGGATGATTGCCAACATGTCTTTGAAAACTTACGAACATCAGTATTTTAAGCACTTTAAAAAGCTGCATAAAACTGGCAAGTTCGTTCCTGCACCCACAGAGGTTTCCTACTATCATCTGCTAGATGAATCTTTCCACACCACTATGTCTGGGGTAATTGCCCAAGAACTATACCGAGACTTTGGTAAACCTACGGCATATGAAAAGTTTGTTGCCAACTTGACTATTTATTTAGCACAGAAGGGAGTATTGGGGGGTCTTTCTGGGGGTTTGCCTGCCGTATTTCGAGATGATGCGCCATTTCTCATTTCATTTTATAGATTGCTACAGTCGCCTTTATTTGCGATGTCTGCTACTGAAGCCTTGCAATGGATGGAAAAATGTTTGTGTCACGAACACGATGGTTTTTACCTCAATCTTCAGTATCATCAACGACTGCTCAATGAATTTCGTCGCTTTTTTGAACCTCTTGACTATCTTTGGGCGGTTAATCGCGAAATGCGTTTGATGGCTGCGGGAGGCTCAATTGAGCTAGCAATTAAAAATAATATCAAGTCTTGGAAACGCTTTTCTAGCCAAGTTGCCTCTAACTAAGCAATTAAACTGCTACGCGGTAAGCTATTAGCTTTCTTAAAAGTCAGTACACCTCTACTTCTATTAACACAATGTCAAGCCTGCAAGCACCAGAGAAAACCCCTTTACCATCTCAGTCAGAACAGTATAAAAGCTGTAGTTTAAAAACGATTGAGAGAACTTATCATAGTAATACGGAATCTGATTACACGGAAAAAATTCAAGAGTTAGACCGTAAGTTTAAATACCAAGAACATCGCGATCGCTATTGGAATTCTCCTCAATTTTCCCTGCTCTATGGTACTCCTCTCTACGAGCAGGCTACGGAAGCCCAAAAGATTGCCCTTAATCATCTGTATTGGTTTGTGATGTATAACTTCACTGCCACAAGTGAAACTCAAACCATTGTCTATAACAAGATTACGGGGGGAGTATTTGCTCGAATTTCAGGTTATGAAACCATAGCCGAGATTTTGGACTTAGAAAGCGAACAAGAACTGTCTCACATTCATGTGTTTCGCAAAGTTTGCTATCAGATGCTTAAATCTCTATTGGGCAAAGCAGCTTTTAAAGAGCCAGTCAAAGGCAAACTATATAAGTTTAACTATCAAAATTGGGCAGAAAAAGTCTCGCAATATCAGTACTATGGTTTGCGCTTTATTGCCAAGCAGATGCTGAGTAATCAAGCGCAATACTATTCCGAGCATCTTCAAAAACTAGAACAAAAAGATAACTTTCCCCCTGCCTTTAGTACGGGATTTATGGGGGAAGGATTAGCCCCGAGAGCTTTACTACAGTTCTTTAGCTACAACTGGGGGCGATCGCCTTTTTTAGCCAGTCATTACTATACCCTCCGCTTTATGGCGAATTTGGGATTGAAACACACCGAACACAGCAACTGTAAGTATTTTAGAAAGTTACATAAGCAAGGTGAAACTATTCCCGCTCCTACAGCGATCGCCTATTATCATTTTTTAGATGAAGCTTTCCATACCACTACTTCCAGGTTGATGGCGCGGGAACTGTATAAAGACTTCCCTCAGCCAACAAAATATGAAAAATTTGTCGCAAACTTAGCATTTTACCAACTGCAAAATCGCATTTGGAAGGGACTTTCAGCAGTAGTCCCCGATCGGCATCGCCCCGATGATTACTCGGTAATGAGCTTTATCTATAAAATTTTGCTCTCTGATGTTTTTGGAATGTCATCACAAGATGCCCTGTATTGGATGGAGCAGTGTTTGTGTCAAGAGCATGAAGGATTCCATCAAAATGTCAAATTTCATCAGAGCCTGCTAAAAGAATTTCGTCGTACTTTTAACAGCCTAGATTATCTCTGGTCAGCTAATCGTCAAATGAGTCCAATGGCTTCGGGAGGAGGAATTGCGCCAGCGATCGCAGGTAACATTAAAACTTTTCAGCAATTCTCCCAGCTAGTTAATCAACAATAGGTAGAAAATGGAAAACATCGCAATTATTGGTCTTGGATGTCGTTTTCCAAAGGCTGCAAACCCCCAAGCATACTGGCAACTTCTCACTAATGGTATTGATGCAATTACTGAAGTTCCCACAGATCGCTGGAACGTCGATGAATTATACGACCCTCAGCCAGCTACTCCAGGCAAAATGAATACCCGTTGGGGAGGATTTTTAGAACAGGTTGATGGTTTCGATCCCCTATTTTTTAATATTTCCCCGAGAGAAGCAGAGCGCATCGATCCTCAACAACGACTATTTTTAGAGGTAGCTTGGTCAGCTTTGGAAAATGCGGGGTTGGCGACGGATAAATTGGCAGGTAGCCTAACAGGGGTATTTGCGGGAATGGCGGTAGTCAATTATGACCAACTGCTATATAAAAACGTTGCCGATTTAACTCAGATAAGTGCTTACGACGGAATTGGTACTACTCTCAGTTTGGCTTCTAGTCGCCTATCTTACCTGTTGGATTTAAAAGGGCCTTCTTTAGCGATTGAAACTGCCTGTTCTTCTTCCTTAGTAGCGGTGCATCTGGCTTGTCAAAGCTTGCGATCGCGAGAATCAAATCTATGTATAGTTGGTGGGGTAAATTTAATTCTGACACCTGAATTGAATATTGTTTTCTCTCAGGCACGCATGATGTCCCCCGATGGACGCTGTAAAACTTTTGATGCGGATGCTAATGGTTATGTACGGGGAGAAGGGTGTGGAGTAGTTGTTCTCAAACGTCTCTGTGATGCTATGGAAGCTGGCGATAATATTCAGGCTGTTATCCGAGGTTCGGCGGTCAATCAGGATGGAGCGAGCAACGGCATTACTGCCCCGAATGGTCCCTCGCAACAAGCGGTAATTCGTCAGGCTCTAAACAATGCAGGAGTAAAGCCAGCAGATATTAGTTATGTGGAAGCTCACGGTACGGGTACACCTCTGGGGGATCCGATTGAGGTTAAGTCACTCAAAAGTGTATTAATGGAAGACCGTAGAGCAGATCAACCCTGTTGGCTTGGTTCGGTCAAAACTAACATTGGTCATTTGGAAGCAGCAGCAGGAATGGCGGGCTTAATTAAAGTAGTTCTAGCTCTACAACATCAAGAGATTCCCCCGAACTTACATCTAAACAAATTAAATCCTTACATTCGTCTGCATAAAACTCCTTTATCTATTCCGACAGCCAATCGATCTTGGACTGTCGAACAGGAAACGCGTCTGGCAGGAATTAGCTCATTCGGGTTTGGGGGGACAAATGCTCACGTTATTTTAGAACAAGCCCCTGTAGTCAAGCCAGTTAAAGCCAAAAAAGAGCGATCGCTTCAATTATTAACTCTCTCTGCCAGAAATGAGGCAGCTTTAGTTGAATTGGCAGGGAAATATAGTGAGTTTCTCAACTCAAATCCAGCCGTTTCCTTAGCAGATATTTGTTTTACCGCTAATGCTGGTCGTACCCATTTCGAGTATCGTTTAGTGGCGATCTCCTCCTCTCTAACTCAATTGCAAACATCTCTCCAAGCTTTTGCTTCAGGAGAAGATTCAGCAACAGTAGCTACAGGATATTTGAGTACCAGAAGCCGTCCTCAGGTAGCATTTCTGTTTACAGGACAGGGTTCACAGTATATGTGCATGGGCAAAGAACTCTATCAAACTCAACCCACTTTCCGCAAAGCTTTAGACTACTGCGCAGATATCCTAACATCCTATTTAGATCGACCTTTACAGGAAATCATCTACTCTTCTCTATCCCTGATCGATCAGACTAAATATACTCAACCTGCAATTTTCGCTATTGAATACGCTTTAGCCCAGCTATGGCAATCTTGGGGGATTCAACCTTCTGTGGTTATGGGGCATAGTGTCGGTGAATATGTAGCTGCTTGTGTGGCTGGGGTGTTTAGTTTAGCAGACGGATTAAAGCTGATTGCCGAACGAGGACGCTTAATGCAGTCTTTACCGCAAAATGGCAGTATGGTTTCTCTGTTAGCAGAGCCAGAAATAGTTTTAGCTGCCATCGAACCATCTAAACGAGATGTAGCGATCGCTGCCTATAATGGAGCTAAAAATACGGTCATTTCAGGCAAAACCGCAGCCATTCAAAATATAGTCTCTCAGCTAGAATCTCAAGGCATAAAAACCAAATATTTGCAGGTTTCTCACGGGTTTCATTCTCCTTTAATGCAGCCTATACTGGCAGATTTTGCCCGAGTTGCCAAAGAGATCACTTACTCATCGCCGCAGATTACTTTAATTTCTAACGTCACGGGAGAAATAGCGACTGCTAACATTGCTACTCCTGAATATTGGTGCAATCACATTATGCAGCCAGTTCAATTTGCTCGGGGTATGGCGACGCTAGAAGCGCAAAAACCCACAATATTGCTGGAAATTGGCGCAAAACCAATTCTTTTAGGTATGGGTCATCTTTGCCTGTCAGATACAGCTAATTATGCTTTTATTCCCAGTTTGCGACCTCAAAAATCAGATTGGCAACAGCTATTAGAGAGTTTGGGAGAATTATTTTTGCGAGGTATCGCTATAGACTGGTCTGGTTTTGAGCGAGATTACTTACCCCGTCGTCGCCTGGAGTTACCTACCTATCCCTTTCAGCGTCAGCGTTACTGGGTCAAAGCCAATCAAACTCACCCAATTTCATTTGTCGACAGTCAACCAACCTCTTTATTATCTTTGTTGTCTCAAGGAAAGCTCGAACAGGTTAAAAATCAGTTAGAAACCACAGCTGCTCTCTCAACAGCAGAAATTGAATTGCTACCCAAACTCCTAAATCTCTTAATAGACCAACGACAACCAGAAACCCACGCTCTGAAAAGTACGCAGATAAGTAATTGTACTACAAAAATTACTGTAGATGAAATTGCCAAAACCGAAAATTGGGAGCAAAAACGCGAACAGCTATTAAAAGCCAACCCTAAAGAGCGTAAAGAACTCTTGAAACTAGATTTTGCTCAACTACTCAGCAAAGTAATGAAAATCAAGCCTTCAGACTTAGACTGGCAACAGCGACTTTCTAGTTTGGGTATGGATTCGCTGATGGCAACTGAGTTGCGAAGACACATTGAAACCCAGTTTAAGATCTATATTCCCGTAGAATTTTTAGCCGAACTTAATTTAGAACAATTTTTAACTCAACTGCTATGTTTAATCGAAGGACAAAGCAATCACCCTTTGGATGCACTGAGTGATAAAGACTTGCTCCGCACTCCTAACCCAAAAAATCAATTAACAACAACTCCAATTGCGTCATCCGACAAGTGGATAATTCGCCCTGAACCCAATCCTCAAGCTCGCTCTCGCCTGTTCTGTTTTCCTTATGCTGGTGGGGGAACATCAATTTTTAATAATTGGAGCGATCGCTTATACCCTGAAGTTGAAGTTTGCTTAATTCAGCTTCCTGGGAGAGAAAATCGCCTGCAAGAATCTCCTTTAACTCGCCTCAAACTCTTAATTCAAACTCTAACCCCCATAATTAAACCCTATTTAGATCTGCCTTTTACTCTCTTTGGTCATAGTTTGGGAGCATGGCTTAGTTTTGAACTAATACGGGAACTACGCCGACAAAACTCCCCTCTACCAACTCATTTGTTTGTTTCTGGCAGTAAAGCACCCCAATTACCAGATCTCATACCGCCAATTCATCGCTTACCTGACGAGAAATTTATTGCCAAAATCAAAAGTTTTAAGGGAACTCCAGAAGCAGTTTTACAAGATACCCAATTGATGAAGCGGTTTTTACCTGCCTTACGTGCCGATTTTGCAATTTTAGAAACTTATTTTTATGCTGAGGAAACTCCTTTAAACTGCCCGATTACTGCTTTTGGTGGTTGGGAAGACAGTCAAGTAAATCAAGAAGAATTATCAGCTTGGAAACAACAAACTGAAGCTGAATTTACTCTAAAAATGTTTGCTGGCGAGCATTTTTTCTTGCATTCTGCCCACTCAGACTTATTAGAAGCGATCGCTACACAGCTAGAACGACATTTCTTAATTTTCAATTAAACCAATCTTTGGGAGCAATTTTTATGGCTTACATTGTAGCGACAGCAACGGGATTTCCCGAACATTACTACCCCCAGGAAGTACTAGCAACAGCCTTAAAAAAGTATTTTTTAGCGATGGATCTAGATTTTGATCTCGAAACTATCGATCGCTTTTTTACCAATGTCAAAATCAAGGGACGCTATTTTACTTTTCCTCTCGATTCTTTTTATGACCCTCCTGGTGTAGCAGAAGTGGCAAATGCAGCTATTACTCAATGCCTCAATGTTATTGAAAATACCGTTACCGAGTTATTAGATAAAGCAGCGATCGCGCCTCAAGATATTTCTCAACTTACCGCTACCACGTTAATTGCTGCTACCCCTGGACTAGATGCTCGTTTAATCAATCGTATTCCTTTTGCTCCTGATATCAAACGGATGTCACTAACGGGTGTGGGCTGTATGGGTGGCGCATTTGGTCTAGCTCGTGTTGCCGACTATCTCAAGGGACATCCCGACGAATCTTCGGTGTTGTTTGCTATGGAACCATCTTCGGGACTGTGGCAAGGTTCGCTACAAAGAGATTTAACTCGCATGATCGAGCAATTACCCGAACAGCCTCAAGTATACAGCGATATCATCATGACCATTGTAACGGCTGCTCTGTTTGGGGATGGTTCGGCAGCAGTATTAATGGTAGGAGAAGATCATCCTTTAGCTCAACCAGGTCAACCCCGTATCATTGACAGTCGCTCGATTATCCTACCCAATACAGTACATCTGATGGGTATGGATTTGGTAGATACTGGCACGCGCAATATTCTGCGTCCAGAAGTAGCTGATTATGTCAGAGTGGCTCTTCACAAAACCATTGATCCTTTACTGGAAGCCCACAATCTCTCCACTGACGAGATTGCTTGCTGGATGGTTCACCCTGGAGGGCCCAAGATTATTAAAGCAGTTGAAGAAGAGTTTGGACTTGAGCAGCAGTTATTACAAGGAAGTTGGGATGCTTTAGCTCAAATTGGCAATATTTCTTCCCCAACGGTACTTTATATCCTCGACCAAGTTTTAGCAGCAAAACAGCCTCCCGCAGGTTCTTATGGCTTGCTATTAGCAATGGGTCCAGGTTTTTCTCAAGAAGCAATTTTATTGCAATGGTAAACATTTATGTAATACAAGGAGTAACCTCATGTACAATCCGATACGCAGATGGCTATTTCGATTCCAGATTGGCTTCGGCTATTTCTTTGTAAAACTAAAGTTTTTGCAGAGTTTATTACCCCAAAGATTACGAAACAGATTGCCATTAGGATGGAACAACCGAATGTTTTGGACAGCTTTTAAGTCTGGTGGTGACAAGATTTACGTCGATTATTGTTGTCCGATGCCCACTCCAACTTCCTACAAACCAAAAGTAGAAGTTGCAGAACCATATCGTTTTAGTGAAGAAGAGATTGAATTTTTCTATAAAAATGGCTATATAGGACCTTTTGACCTAGTTTCTCCACAGAAAATGGAAGATTTGAAAGAGCGTTTTCTAGATACGATCCACAATCAAGAGTCCCAAATATATTCATATTCTCAAGGTGGTTTTGAAGTTAAGGCAGATTCAGAACGACAAAAAGAGTTTGCAGCTTTAAAAATGGGTTGGCGCGATCGCTATCTTGAAATCCCCGAAATGATGGATTTATTCCAACAGCCAGAGGTTACTGAACGTTGCGCTCAACTTTTAGGAGAGGATCTGATGGTATGGCGCAGTCAATTTTTCGTTTGTCCCCCTAATGGTAGTCCCACTCCTTGGCATCAGGGTTCACTTTGGTTATCAGACAACCTGCAAGAATGCGTTTTACAACCTCCTAACCTAGAAGAACTATGTCAATTAACCTGCTGGGTTGCTCTTACCGATAGCACCATGACCAAAGGTCCAGTAGCATTGCTCCCTGGTACTCAAAAAGAAATTTACCCGTTAAAGATTCGGCGCAACTTAGATAAAAGCAAGAAAGAATTGGGAGAAGGTTTTCTCGCCGCTGAACTAGATTATAAGGTTAATCCTCAAGATGTCCAACCAATTGAAGTTAAAGCAGGACAGTTTTTTATTTTTACCGAACGAGTAATTCACGGTTCTTTAAAAAATCAAACTCAAGATGCTAGATGGGGTGCAAGTGTTCGGGTAATTCGACCTGATACGATCGCCTACAGTCAAAGAATGCGCCAACAGGGTCATAGTTTGAGGGTACAAAATATTACCAATCTCAAGCTAGACAAGTGGCGTGCTGTAATGATTCGCGGTGAAGATCGTTTTGGCTATAACCGTGCTGTCCCAGAATTAAATAAGCAAAAGGAAACTATCTATGCTAACTAAATATATCTTTTTGGGAATTGTCGCTGCGGTCATCATCCAGAGACTTATAGAAGTCCGTTTGAGCGATCGCCATGCCAGAGAAATTCTTCAACGTGGAGGACGAGAACACGGGGATAACTTACTGGGCGCGGTTAAGGTGTTGCAGGTTAGCTGGTGGATCGCCATGATTGCCGAGGTTTGGTATTTCGACCGTCCTTTTATTCCCGTGTTAGCTACTGTTGCTTTAGCTGCAACTATCGCTGGGCAAGTTTTACGTTATCTCTCAATGCAGGCTTTGTCGTGGCGATGGACACTCCCGATTATGACCGTACCCAATTTACCTGTGGTGGAGTCAGGGGTTTATCGCTATCTCAGACATCCTAATTGGCTGGGAGTCATTTTAGAAATTGCTTTTTTGCCTTTAATTCATAGTGCTTATCTAACGGCGATCGCTTTTTCTCTAGTCAATGCCGTGGTGATGATTAAACGGATTCAAACGGAAGAACAGGCTTTGAAGAAAAACATTAACTATGCTTCAACTGTTCAGCATCCAGTTTACTAATTTTAGATTAAGCTCTTAGCTTTGCTTTAAATTATTTTGCTGATTATTTAGTCAACCATCGTTTAAAAATTAAGAATTAAATCATGAATCATAACCACTACGACATTGTTGTTATCGGCGGAGGCCCTGCTGGCTCTACTTTATCCACTCTTTTAGTTCGACAAGGATACCGAGTCTTACTGCTCGAACGAGAAAAGTTTCCCCGTTTTCATGTTGGTGAGTCTCTTTTACCAACAACTCAGCGAATCTGGGAAAAGCTAGGAATTGCCGAACCAATGCAACATCTTGGTCATACATTTAAATATGCTGGGGAGTTTCGTATCGGACTAGATCCTCGTAAATCGGGCTATGAATATAGCACCAATCGTTTTAATAATATTCCACGGACAAATTTGCAAGAGCGTCCTTATGCTTATCAAGTAGAACGTAGCGAATTTGATTTGTTTCTCCTCAATCATGCTCGCCAACAAGGAGTGACTGTTTATGAAGAAGCAACCGTAAAGGAAGTCTTGTGGGAAGGCGAGCAAGCAACTGGTATTCGTTGGCGAACCAAGGATGGAATGGAGTATTCTACTCAGGTTGAATGTGTGGCTGATTGTTCGGGACGACACGCTTTGATTGCCAGAAACAAAAAATTACTAATTCCTCACCCACAAATCAAAACCTCCGCCGTATTTGGTCATTTCAAGGGAGTTACCCGCGATTCAGGTATCCGCCAAGGTTACTTTAATGGCTATTTTATTGAAAATGGTTGGTTTTGGTTTATTCCCCTGAGTTCAGATATTATGAGTGTCGGAGTAGTGATGAATGAACCAGAAACAAATGACTGGAGTCAGCGAAGTCCTGAAGAAATTCTCTTTACTTACATCAATCGCTATCAGTTTATCCGAGACAGGTTCGAGAATGCGGAACAAGTGTCTAAAATTCGGATGTTGCGAGGCTTACCATATAGTTCAAAACAGACTGTTGGCAATGGTTGGATTTTGGTAGGAGATGCCAATTTCTTCGTCGATCCACTTTACTCGTCTGGTGTGCATATCGCTTTTCATTCAGCCGAAAAAGCAGCCGAAGCGATCGCCATATTCTTGCAGAGTCAACGAGACTTAAAACCTTTCAAGCAATACGAACAGTGGAGCAAAAAGTATCAGTTTCATGTGTTTAAGACTATGAGTTTATTGTACGAGATGCTTAAAGACCGAGTGGCGATGGAAACCTATATCAAACTATCGGGCAAATATAGTAACCATTGGAACAATCCTATTTTACGAAGGGTAAACGCCTGGGGAACTGGACATTTTGATAAATTTCATTTGGCACTCTATAGCAGTTGGACGTTTAGCTTTCTTTTAATTGCAATTGGCAAAATTCGCCAAAAGTTAGGCATAGCTGGTTGGGATACCCATACAGAATTTTGTTCAGAACCACCGCTACAAATTCCTAAATCAGCGGAACTTTTGCAAAATAGCCAGGATAATCAAGCTCAATCGCCTACTCCAGTTAATGATGTTAATTATCTGGATCGTTGGGTAGTTCCTAGTGATTATGCTGATGAAAATAGTTCTTTTGCCAAGCAAACTACTTCAGAACCAGTCTCTACTAAGTAATTAATAAAATCGCTTGCTCTTCAAAATGGAATGAGTTTTACAGACTTAAACTACTCAAACTCATTCCATAAACTGCTAATAATATGATACCAAAATCATGCTTCAAATTTATTACCGAATTTTAATTTCAGCCAGAGAAAATTATGGGCTTGGACTAATTTTTTGGCGTTGGTTACTATTTTTACCGTTGTTTTTACTATTTACTCATTGCACTTTGTTTTTAGATCGGATATTTTTTCCTCAATACCGCCAGGTTCGAGTAAAGAAGCCGATATTTATTATTGGTAATCCTCGCAGTGGTACTAGTTTTTTACATACTTTGTTAACCGAATCTGAAGATTTTGTATCGTTTAAGACCTGGGAAATATTTTTTCCTTCTTTAACGGCAAGAGTAGTAATCAAACCAATTATTAATTTTCTAATTCGTCATAAACTCACTCAGATTGTACCCGAAGAAACAGGTCACGGATTGTATTTAGATCGGGTAGAGCATGATGAATTTTTATTCATTCACAAACTCAATACTCAGTTTTTATTATTACTTTCTCCTTTAGGTTTTGACGATCGCGAGTATCCAGAACTACGACTTTATGACCGACAGCCAGATGTTCGTCGTTATAGCTCGGTAAGGTTTTTTCAAGAATGCTTTAAACGGCAGATATATTATAGTAAAAAGAAACAAGTTGTCGCTCATATTCACTTTTCTACCTGTCGAATTAGAACTTTACTAGAAACATTTCCCGATGCTAAATTTATTTATCTAGTCCGCTCTCCCTATGAGACTATACCGTCTCATTTGACTTTAGAATATAACATTTTTAAAAATCAAAATAGATTAAAAAAAATTTCTTCAGAAAAACTACAACGCTATTTTCAACGGCGATATCAATATGACCTTGAACTATATCGTTATTTTTATGAATTACAAAAACAAAATCAAATACCTAAAGAAAACATCATAACCTTGTCCTATCAATCACTTTGTTCTGACTTAGAAACTAGCTTTAAGCAAATAGTTGATTTTACGGCGATTAAACCCAGTCCAAAATTACAGCAAGCAATTAAACAACAAGCAATTAAAAAATACCAACGCCAACACAAAATTATCGATTTACAACAATTTGGCTTAAGTAAATCACAAATAGCCCAAGATTTTGACTTTGTTTTTGAAGCATACGATTTCGACAATTCCCAATCAAATGTAACTGCCCAGAGCAATTTGTAATTTAAACAAAATGAACGATTTAACTTTTGATGTGGTTATTGTCGGCTACGGCCCCGTAGGAGCGATCGCTGCTAATTACTTAGGAATGTATGGTATTAAAACCGCCGTGTTCGAGCAAGAATTAGATGTTTATCATTTGCCACGAGCGATCGGATTTAATCATGAAATCATGCGTATCTTTCAACAGCTTGGTTTGCATCACCAGATTGATCAGGTTGCCACTCCTATAGATGGAGTTGAGTTTTTAAATCAGTCCCATAAAGTATTGTTTGAAATTGAATTAAGTAAAACTTGTTTAACTTATAACTTTGCTCCCAACTATGTCTTTTATCAACCAGATTTAGAAACCAAGTTACGAGAAGGAGTAAAACGTTTTGACTGTGTAAAAATAAATTTAGCTCATGCAGTTGAATCAGTTACCCAAGATCCTCAAGGCGTAACTGTTACAGTTAAAAATCTCAATAGCGATCGCGAAATATGGGCTGCGTCTAATCGCACCTATCAAGTACAGGCAAAATATGTTTTGGGTTGTGATGGAGGAAGAAGCATTACCCGTCAGCAAGCTGGCATCGAGCTTCATGATTTTGGCTTTCACCAGCGACAACTTGTAGTAGATACTTTGTTAACTGCCGAGGTAGATTTACCCAGTAAAGTGCAGCAGCTTTGCGATACGAGGCGACCAGGAGTATTTGTTCATTCTACTAACAATCATCGACGTTGGGAATTCGTTCTTGCTCCAGATGAAACTAAAGAAGCAATGGAACGACCAGAAAAAGTACGAGAATTACTCTCTACCTATTGGATAAACCCCGATAAGCTGAAGATTATCCGCGCTGTAGTTTATCATTTCCATTCTTTAATTGCGCTTCAGTGGCGTAGCGATCGCATTTTTATCGTTGGGGATGCAGCCCACCAAATGCCACCAATTTTAGGTCAAGGTATGTGTTCTGGTATTCGAGATGCTCAAAATCTCTGTTGGAAACTGGATTTGGTTTTAAAGGGTCTAGCACCAGATAAGTTGTTAGATACTTATCAAACCGAACGTCTACCCCATGTTCAAGAAATTGTTAAATTAGCGACGCGAGCATTTAAAATTTTCAAGACTCGCAATCCTTTTTTGGCTTGGGTACGGGATATAGTACTGCGAATTTTACGGCGTAATAACCGCAGATTTCAAAACGTTGGTTCGGATATGCCACCGCTAAAACATGGTATTTTAGCTAATTCTTTAGAAGACAAGCAGTCAGTAGCAGGACAAATGTTCATTCAACCCCAGGTGCTAAACAAGACTGGACAGTTAGTCTTACTTGATCACATCTTAGGAAATAGTTTTGCCATTTTGGGACTCGATACAGATTGGCTCAAGGTCATTACTGCTGAATCTGAGGCGTTTTTGAGCAATTTACCCCTCAAGTTGATTTGTGTTGTTCCCCAGATAAGCGTAAGCGATCGCTCCACTAAGTTTCCTGATCGGGTTGAGCTTATCGAAGATACTAGCCAGCAAATTAGCGACTGGTTGGCAAAACAGCAAACAGAAATAGTGATCATTCGTCCAGATCGCTATGTTTTCGGCACTTGCGATCGCCAAGAACTTAACGCCATAGTCCAGCAATTACAGTCTTGCTTAATCGGCGACGCTCCTTTGTCCAACAAAAAGCAATTGGCGACTAATAATTATCAATTTACTACCACCAACTAATTACAACAGGAGAAGTATGCTGCAAGTTTATTATCGCATTGTCGTTTCAGCTTGGAAAACCTTTGGTTTTGGGGCTATTTTTTGGCGTTGGGCTATATTGATGCCGATTTTTATCGCTTTTACTCATTTAACGTTACTTTTAGACCACATTTTTTTTCCTCAGTTTCGTAAAACTCAGGTTAAAAATCCTATTTTTATTATCGGGCATCCCCGCAGTGGTAATACTTTTCTCCATCAGCTATTGACACAGACAGATGAATTTGTTGCCTTTCAAACCTGGCAGATTTTATTTCCTTCCCTCACAGCACGTGTCTTAGTCAAACCATTTGTTGAGTACCTCATTAAGAAAAACAAGTCATCCCTCATACCAGAGCAAGTTGGACATGGAGTTTCTTTAGATAAAGTCGAAGAAGAAGAACTGTTATTTTTTCACAAGCTCGATACCCAATTTGTTTGGGCGCGATCGCCTTTAGGCTTTGATGAGCAAGAACACCCCGAGTTTCGCTTTCATGACTTGCAAGCACCATCACGTCGCCGTAGGTCGATCAATTTTTTCAAGGGCTGTTTACAACGTCAAATCTACTCTACGGGAAAACAGCAAGTAATCTTACAAACTCTACAGTCCGTACATCGCATCAAAACAATTATCGAGGCTTTTCCCGACGCTAAGTTTATCTATCTAGTCCGCTCTCCTGCCGAAACTATTCCTTCCCATCTTTCGGTCTTGTGGTTTTTGCTCGACTTACAGCTAGGAGTTAAAAATATTCCTGCTGATAAGCTTCAAAGATATATTAATCGCAGATATCAATATAATATCGATCTTTATCGTTACTTTTACGACCTACAAAAAAATCAGGAAATTGCTGAAGATCAAGTCAAGATTGTTCATTATGATCAATTGCGTTCTAACTTAGAACAAACCTTTACTAAAATTGTTGAGTTTACTGGCATTAGGGCTAGCACTCAATTAAAGGATGCAGTCAAAGAAAAGGCTCAAAATCAACAAAACTATCGGCGTAAGCATCAATACCTTAATTTAGAGGCTTTATCCTTAAGTGAAGAGCAAATTTTTCAGGACTTTGACTTTGTTTTTGAACAATATGGTTTTAGTAAAAGCAAATCCATCTAGAAATGTGGTTGGCGTTGCTTATTTGAAGTATATATACCACTCATAGTACAACATAAAACCGACAATCACACTATTTGTAGCTCTGAGCTTTTTCGTAATTACTTTACTTTTGAAAGCTCGATTCAGCAACGCCATATTGTTTTTAACAATAATAGTAAATCAACCAAACTATGTTGTCTTTTATACATCTTAATCCATAAATTTAAAATTTTTTAACAATTAGTTGGTTATTATCATGAATCGATAACAATTTTTGGCTTTTTTTTTACCATCAACCGTCGTGATTCTCAAACTCATGAGGTACAGTAGCAGCGGTTAGTAAACTATTTAGGATTCAATAATAGATAATCGATAAAGTACAAAATATTTATTTCGTACTTTATTGCTTAATTAGCAAAATCTTTTTGCCACTACTTTTTTTTGATGCCATAGTTTAGTTGTTGTGTAATTCTCCCCATTGTCGCGCGACTTACTTTAATTTCTTTTTCTTCTAGTAAGCTACAAAGTTCAGAAAGAGTAGCATTATTATTGGCTTTAATTATTTCTATTACAGTCATGAATTGCTTTGAGTTAAGTTTTAACTTGCGAGTTCCTCCTTGAGGTTTGGGACTAATATTTCCTGTTTCTCGATATTGTTTAAGTAATTTTTGAATAAAGCTTTTCGTTACCCTGAAGCGTTTAGCTAGTTTTCTGATTGAGATATCTTCATTTTCATAGACTTCAATAATTTTTTGTCGAAAGTCGATTGAGTATGGTTTCATCGAAGATTTCTACAACTAAATATTTCAGCCACAACTGTACCTCACAAAGATAAAAAACGCTACCAAAAAAACGACCAATACTTAATTTAAAAGAAAGCAAAAACATGGTACTTTCATCATGTAAACAGTAAATAAATTTATTACGAAAAAGTCATGAATGAAGATTTTACTGCAACAACTGAAAATAATGGGCTTGTCGCACTGCAAGAAGTTGTTGAAGAGATGGCTGTTGACTTCTTAATAGATGAATCCTCTTTAACACTGACCGACGAAGCAGAAGCAATTTTTGAACGTGTTGGTGATAGCGAACTAACCGAAACGGAAGAAGAAGTGATCGAGGAAGGAGTATCTGAAAGTCCGATTAATATCCCAGAACCAATTCTGGATATTCTGATCGCATATATTAACGACCTAACAGTAGCTGGTACACCTGGCAGTGATGCTTTTCAATTTGGCAGTACGGGAATTGATATTATTCTAGGGCGTGAAGGAAATGATGTGATTTTAGCAGTCGATCCAACAGAAACGTTTCCTGGTCAAAACGATATTGATCTATTGAGTGGTGGCAGCCAAAGCGATCGCTTTATTCTAGGCGATCGCAGTAAACCATACTATGACGATGGCGATGACAGCACTACTGGCGACGATAGTATGGCAATGATCCTGGATTTCAATCCCAACGAAGATGTAATTGAGCTCCATGGTAGTCCCAAAGACTATACTTTGGTCAGCTTAGCTGAATCAGGAGAAGAACAATCAGCAGTGGCAATCTATCTCAACGGCGAAACTAACGACGAACTGATCGCTAGTGTCAATACAACAGCAAGCTTAAGTCTCGATGCTGACTATTTTAAATTTCTAGATGGTTCGGCAGAATCTCCTACCACAACAAAAATAAAACAGTTTGGTACTGATGGCATCGATCTGTCTTTTAGCGTTGCCAATGGCAATGACAGTTCTGGTTCTACATTTTCCACAGGATATACTAACGGTACTTTGGGAGATAACGATTTTGGCAGTCTTGATGCTTTTCTGAGTAAATATAACAATACAGGTAGTCAAGAGTGGATCGAACAAATTGGCACTGCTGACAATGATAATGGTTACGGTGTAGACACTGACGCAGAAGGAAATGTTTACTGGTTAGCACGAACCAGCGGCGAATTAGGGGGAGATAATGCCGGCATCGGTAATGATGTGGTTTTCAGCAAATATAATTCTCAAGGCGAACAACAGTGGATTCGTCAATTTGGTAGTTTTGGTAACGATAACCCTTTTGTCGATCCGAGAGTTGATAGTGCTGGAGATGTAGTAATCGCAGGATACACTAACGATGACTTAGCCGCACCTAACGCCGATACGGAGATTCCTCCTAGTGCTGATTCTTGGATTGCTAAATATGATAGTGATGGCAATCAGTTATGGATTGAGCAATTCGGTACTAACGAAGGGGATGAAACTTTTGGTTTAGATATAGATAGTCAAGATAATATCTACACTACAGGATGGACGAGAGGCGATCTTGGCGCACCTAACAATCTTAACGAGGAGGGTGAAGTTACTTATGATATCTGGTTAGCTAAATATGACAGTCAAGGTAATCAACAGTGGATCGAACAATTTGGTACTGATGATTTTGATTGGTCTTGGGATGTAGCAACTGACTCGAATGATGATACTTATATTACAGGCTGGACTTTGGGAGATTTAGCTGGTACTAATTCTGGTTCATATGATATTTGGGTAGCTAAGTATGACAGTCAAGGTAATCAGCAGCAGATTCAGCAGTTTGGTACAGCAGGGGACGATGCAGCAACGAGTGTCGATGTAGATGATGGGGGTAATTACTATCTGACAGGATATACTGATGGCGATTTATCGGGTGCTGGCAATGCTGGTTCTTATGATGCTTGGGTAGCTAAATATGATAGTAGTGGCAACCAGTTATGGATTGAACAATTTGGCTCTTCTGAGCGAGACGAAGCCTATGAAGTTAGCGTGAGCGATGATTTGGTTTATGTCACTGGAACTACTGATGGTTCTCTTGGCTCTACCAATACTGGCTCTTTTGATGCTTGGATAGGCAAGTTTTCGGCAGAAGATGGCACTCTGCTCGATTTTGATTCACCTAGCAATACTGCTCTCCAGGCGAGTGGTGATGAATTAGCAACCTAAAATCAGCAGCAAGGTAAAAAAGTTAGTTTTTACAGTCAGCGATCGCAAGTTAGGTGAGCGGCGATCGCTCTCATAGTGATTCTAAATAGAAAACACACGTTGATAATTAATACTTCTGAGCATTAATTATTCATCCCTCATCGTTTTGCTGATTTCTCAAAACCTACGGAAATTAATTAGAATGACTATATTTACTGGAGAGTAATAGTAATAAATTACTTTTCAGAGTTTACTAGCTAAAATAATGCTGAGTTTATGTTACAGTTTTTTTAAAAAACTTTCCAGGAGTCATAAAATATAATTCCCATAAAATTAGTTTAATTAATAACCTTTGAGTCTTAATTTGGAGTAAACTCTGAGGATTTAATAAAATTGACGTTTTGAGATCTTGCTTAGCACTATCCAAACTTTGGCGATTGTCAGCACTAATTTTTTTTCGATACAGATCTGCACAATATAAATATAAAATACTGTAATTTCTATTTTTTTGCTGTTTTAAATCAGGTGTTGCTGTGTGATAAACTCTATCAAGTAATAATAAGCTTTCTTGCTTCAGCGGTTCAATCTTAGTCGACATAGAATTGGCAGACTGACGATAATAGATCTGGAATTTAGGAACAACTGCAAAATCAAAATTTTTGGCTAACCGCAAATAAAAATCCCAATCTGCTGTATAGGCAAGTTCAGGATTAAAACCGGCAACTAAGTCTAAGGCATCGCGATGAATAAGAATGTTTGAAGCATTGGTTATAAAGTTGGTTTGTAGAAGCTGTGAATATACATCCCCTCGGTATGAGTAACGGATTCCTGAAAATAAAGGTTTTCCTTGTTCGTCAATATACTTAGTCCAGCTGTAAACCACCTTAGATTGCGGATTTTGGGACAACGCTGCCACCTGAGATGCTAACTTGTCAGGACTCCACAAGTCGTCTGCATCTAAAAAAGCAATAAATTCTCCCGTAGCTTGAGAAATACCGCGGTTTCGCGCAGTAGCTACGCCGCCATTTTCATAAACAAAAAGCTGAAGACGAGGTTCGACTATATTCTTGACTACCGCGACCGTATTATCTTGCGAGCCATCATCAATTATAATTATCTCATAGTCAGTAAAACTTTGTTGCTGTACTGAAGCAATAGTCTCCTCTATCGTTTTTTGGGAGTTATAGGTTGGAATAATTATTGATACTTTAGACATCTTTGAACATCTTTATTATGTTGAGTTGCAGAGGTTAACTCTAGAGTATAAACGCGATTCACTCTAAAGAAATCAGGAGAAAGGCAACAAAAATTTAAGAGTTAATTATTTAGTTAAAACTCAAGCTTAAATGATTTTAAAAATACGGTACCAGATATGTTAAATAGTTATCTACAAATACTAAATAAACCTAAATCATCATTAAGTTAAAAATCTGTTGACATTACGAAAAGTATGAATTTAAACTACAGTAACATAAAAAACTGAAGAAATTAATTTTTTTTCTAAACACTATACGTTTTTTTGGGCAAAATCTGATATATTGTTTTATCAGGATACATTATTTAGCAATTTTTTCCAATCTATAAGCAATGCTCTGAATAATAATTATTTTTGATCAAACCAAGCGATTTCCAATACTGTTTAATAGCTTAAATAAAGCTGTTAAGCTATTTCTTATTTAATTTTGTAGTATGCTGATTAAAAAATAATCTTATAGCAGCATCAAAAAACATTTGTCTCGATGATATTAAAAGTTTGTTGAGCAATATTTTCAGCTTTTAAAAATACTTATGAACGAAAAAGAAATTAAAACCGCATTTGCCAGAGATGGTTTTTTGGTATGTAAAGGACTTTTCTCTTCAGAAGAAATGCAGACCTTACTTCAAGAGATTAAAAATTCTCAACGAAGATATGGAAAAGATGATTTAACCAAGGGTTCTATGACCTTTAAGAGTAGCGTTTTTTATCATAGCCCAAAAATTCAGCAATTTGTTAGTCAACAAAAAATTATTGATCTACTCAAAGCGTTGATTGGTCCTGATATTTGGGTGCGTTGGGATCAGGCGGTTGCTAAAGGTCCCAACTCTGATACTTTTCCCTGGCACCAAGACAATAATTATAGTAAGTTAAAAGACCCCCACTATCAGTTTTGGGTAGCCTTAACCGAATCGAATGCGAACAATGGTGGTCTACTTCTGCAACCAGGTTCGCATAAGCAGAACTTGCCTTATCGATATGATGGATATGAGGTTGTTTATGATGGAGTACCGCAAAATCCCATCTTGATTACAGCAGAACCTGGTGATGTAGTAATTTTTTCGTCGTTTACACTTCATAGTACGACTCCCAATATTACTCAAGATACCAGATGGGCTTATGTGATCGAATATATGTCTCTCGATCACTACGATCCTTATGTAGAGCCTCCTTACTTTGTAGTTGCTCGCAACGGCAAATCTAGCCCAGAGTTTGTTCATTCATATCGCGGCAAAAATAATCCAGTATCTCGTTTGAAATACTATATTGCTGATTTAAAACAACCTCAAAAAATCCTCAGTAAGTTAGCCCACCGCAAGAATTAGACAACCCTGATCGTACTAAATAACTGGCTCAAGATAGTTAATCCCCTGACCAAAAACACATAATATCTAATCATTTTCAGTCAAAGCGGATACTATTATTGCCTAAATTTAATCATAATTTGATTAATCAGATTGATTATTTTGAATTTGATCTAAGAATAATTCTTTTAAATATTATTATGCAGACTATTATTCACGATAAATTTCCCATCCGTTCCCCAAAAGATTTCTTAGTCTTCGGCTCACCTCCGATTGAAATAGATGAGATTGAAGAAGTGGTTGCCAGTATGACATCTGGTTGGCTGGGAACAGGTCCCAAAGTGGCAAAGTTTGAAGAAGACTTTAAAAGCTATAAAAAAGCAGATTATGCAGTCGCAGTTAACTCTTGTACAGCAGCGATACATCTCAGTATTTTAGCGACGGGGATTAAGCCTGGTGATGAAATTATTACTACTCCCTTAACCTTCTGCGCTACTGTCAATGCCATTCTTCATGCGGGAGCAACTCCTGTATTAGCAGATGTAGATCCAGTGACGATGAACATCGACCCTGAACAGGTAGCAACAAAGATAACCGACAAAACAAAAGTTATTCTGCCTGTTCATTTTGCTGGTCGTCCTTGCGATATGGATGCTCTTTCTTCCTTAGTTGCAGACCACAATCTGAAAATGATTGAAGATTGCGCTCATGCGATTGAGACAGAATATAAAGGTCGCAAAGCTGGTACATTCGGTGACTTTGGCTCTTTTAGTTTTTATGTGACTAAAAATATTACCACTGGGGAAGGGGGAATGATTCTGGCTCGTCAAAAATCGGCGGCGGCTCGAATTAAAACACTAGCACTACATGGCATGAGTAAAGATGCCTGGAAACGTTTTGGGGACGATGGCTACAAACACTACTATGTAGAAGAGTGTGGCTACAAATATAACATGATGGATCTGCAAGCTGCGATCGGCATTCATCAGCTAGCGAGAGTAGAAACATATTGGCACCGAAGAGCAGCAATTTGGCAACGATATTTAGAAGCTTTTAGTGATTTGCCAATAGGTTTACCAGCAAGTCCCGAAGCAAATACCAGACATGGTTATCACTTGTTTACTATTCTGGTTGATGAAGAAAAAGCAGGCATTAGTCGCGACAATTTTCTCAATGCAATGACGGCTCACAATATTGGTGTGGGAGTACATTATTTGAGTATTCCCGAACATCCTTATTATCAAAAAACCTTTGGCTGGAAACCAGAAGATTATCCTCAGGCGATGCGGATAGGAAGACAAACGGTTAGTTTGCCATTATCGCCAAAGTTAACAGATCAAGATGTTGAAGATGTAATTTTAGCGGTTAAACAAATCTTGAAATGAACAAAGCATAGATGACAGCAGCTACTTGAAAGGCTCTATCTCACAGATTGTATGTTGGTTGATTAACCAAATGGCAGTTGGCCAAAACTTTAAATTATCTTGTAGTGGTCTTTAGTTACTAATTAACTTTATTTAAAGCTTCAATAAAGTTGATAGTCATTATTGAGCAGTTATTTTGAAATTTTGGTAAACACTGCCTTAAATCACACTAACAGTCATACAATCAACAGATTAATACCTTTGATTCCGTCACGCAAGGCAGAACCGCCATGAAAATAGAAAATCTGCGAACTGAGACTAGAGAAAACCGAATCAAAGTAGTTGCTACTGTAATTTGGGAAAATTGCGATCGCCCTTGGCAAGATATATATTTTGAGACTACTACTGAATTTAGTCAATATCTGTATCCCAACCCTAATGCTTTTCTCTTAGCCTGCACTCTCCCGGCAATGCGCTACGGAGAAACAAGAATTGCCATTGATGCTCCTATTTGTTCAGAAATCAAAGATGGCTTGATTAATGCCATGAAATATTTCATTAGTTGGTATGGAGGCGATCGCCATATTATTCCGATTGAAGCACCAATTCAGTCGGAAGCTTTATTTGCTGATAAATCCCCCAGAAGTGGTTGTTTATTTTCGGGCGGCATTGATGCTTTAGCAATGCTGCGAGATAACCATCTTAATTTTGCTCCCGAACATCCTCGTTACATTCAAGATGGCATCCTAGTTTATGGGCTTCTTCATGGAGAAGATGAGTTCGATCCTCAATTCCAAAATGTGATAGATGCCGTCAGCAAAATGGCAACCGATGCGGGAATTAACTTGATTCAAGTCAATACTAATGCTTATGCTCATTTAACCGATTTAGACCCCGACTTTAGCTTTTGGCGATATGAATATCATGGCTCTCTCTTGTCAGCGATCGCTCATGCTTTTGCACCTCGGTTGACAGTTGCCTCGATCGCCTCTACCTACGATCTGGCTCATCTAGAGCCGTGGGGTTCTCATCCTTTGGTCGATCCTTTGTACAGTAATGTTAACTTGCAAATTCGTCACGAAAATGCCGCTCTATCGCGATTAGAAAAAACTCAATTAGTTGGCGAATGGGATGTAGCAGTAGAGCAACTACGAGTTTGTAATCAAAAAGACAGCTATAGCCAAGGCAATTATAACTGCGGTAAATGCGAAAAATGCGTCCGAACTATGACCGCGTTATTATCTCTAAATTTATTAGACCGAGCGACTACCTTTGTCGAAAAAAATGTTTCTCAAGAAATGCTAGTCAATACCTGTTACCTAAGTGACTCTTATGAAGTCAATTGTTATCGAGAACTAATTGAACCTCTTGCTAAACTAGGTCGCGATGATCTCATAGCTGGAATTGAACAAATTATTGATCGTTATTATGAAAAAGACTTAAAAGGATTGATTAAGCGTTTAGACCGCACTTTATTTCAAGGTAATATTCTCAAGCTGACTAAAAGTCGTAGGCTTTAATAGTGTGCTTCTCCTGACGCTCATCGCCCCACTGCTGGTTGGAGTTAACTAATTAGAAGCTTAATACTTAATCTTTAATCCGCGATCGCAAATCGATTCTTGGGAGTACTGTGTCAACAGAAAAGTTAACAGAAAATCGATAGCATATCGGTTTAATTCAATTAATTAATACAGTTCAATATCATTAACCATCACCAAGAAATTCTCAGCGAACTTGTAGCTTTGACTATATCAATCAATTCTCCATTTTTTTGTTATTATGCTATATATTAACAATAGGGGGTTAATGCTTATTGCCTTAAAGTAAATAGTCCTCCGTTAAAAGCTTAGACTAGCAATCTGGTTTTAAACAAATAGCAAATTATTATTTGTTTTATGCTTTATTATTTATGGCTGAAAGGAAGTATGCTTTACTTACACCAGGCAAAAGGTTTATTATTAAAAGCCATAGAAAAAATTGTGATGTACGGTCAATGTCCACCCTAAATAATTTTGATCGACTAGAACTCTATTGGGAGTGATTAATTTTATTCAGAATTTAACTTTATAAAGTCAATATATGAATATTCTTTGCTATTTATAGGAAAAGAATATTCATATATTGATTAGGTTTCAGGTAAATTGGCTCTCCAAAACTTGTAGCTTAGCTGACTTGAAAAACTATCAAAGTTTTTTTCCAGGTTTTATAACTCTCGCTCTAGTGAAGATAGTCTCATTAACTAGACAATATTTTTTTTGCTCATAGTCTAAGCGAAAGTTTAAGACATTACAAAAGAAAATATTTTTTCATGGTTATACAAAAAAAGTAGCAATGAAATTCAAGGAGATCGTGATTTATTGCTACTTTACATACCAGAAATTATCGAGATTAATTTGCAGTTTTTGAATAAAAAACAATTGACCAAGGAGCCAAAACTTCAATTATCACTTGGTTAAATTGCCAACTATTGCATCAGTATTTTATAACTAAAAAAATGACTAGTCTCAAACAAATTCAATCATCGTTAATAAAATCAGACTGGAAAACTTCCATCTTGACAACTTTTTTAGGCTGGATTCCACTATTACCAGGAGTAGGATTAAGATATTTATTTTATCCTTTGATTTTTAAACAAATGGGTCGTTCTGTCAGAATTTATCCTGATGTGAGGTTAAAAGATGGTCAAAATATAGCAATCGGATTTGGAGTTGTTCTGCATCGAGGAGTAGAAATTGATATTAATGCAGATAATAAACTAAAAATTGGCGATCGCGTTAATCTTAGTCGAGATGTGGGTATTAGTTGTACTGACCAGAAAAATAAGATTGAGTTAAATAATTTAGTTAGTTTAGATCGAGGTGTCGAACTCAGGACTCATGGTGGCAGTCAGACATACATTGGCGATCGCACTTATGTTGGTCCTTATACTTGTATTTCAGGACATGGAAAAATCACCATTGGTAAAGATTGTTTGATCGCTTCCCATTGCTCTATTTATGCCCATAACTATCAATTTGCCGATCCGAACAAAACGATTAAAGAACAAGGTATTATCAGCAAAGGTATTACCATCGAAGATGATTGCTGGCTAGGTAGTGGTGTTAAGGTAGTTGATGGCGTTACTATTGGTCAGGGTAGTGTAATTGGCGCAGGTGCAGTAGTCACCAAAAACATACCTCCTTATTCGATTGCCGTAGGTGTACCAGCTAAAGTAGTTTCGACAAGAGTCGATCAGATAGTGTTGCAACAACTTTGAATTATGGGGTAGTAGTATTTTGACTTGCACTATATCATCTGATTAACCAATTGATAGTAGATTCCTCTACCGTCTGTACCAATAAAAACTAGATCGGTTTCTTGCTGACTAGCTTCTAAAACTAAAATAGTTTTCGCACTATCGCTATTGAATAAAGAAATATCGTTTAGTTTACGCCAAGACTTTCCCCGATCGCGCGAAGTAAATAGTCCTTCTCCTTGATCGGCAACTTCGCCATAGAGATAAAGAAAAGGAAAGTCATTGGCTGCTGTTGGTTTACCAAATGCCAAAAGTCTAGATTGTTCTACTTGTGGTACGGCGGTGAAATTGATGCCGCCATCTTGAGAAACATAGATGCCATCGCGATCGAGACTTAACCAAACTTCACCTTCTCTTCCTGGCACAGTTCTAATGACGTGATCCTCAACCGATGGCAAAGAGTTATTAACCCCCACAAAAGTTAGTCCGCCATCATCGCTGCGATAGAATGTGCCTCCAGCGTAGTAATAAAACTTGCTACCATTAGACCCATCAGCAGCCAGAGATTGCACCCAATTCCAAGGGCCGACAACGCCATCAGGTAATCCTGAAACTTGCTGCCAAGATCTGCCGCGATCGCTAGTTTGTAAAGGTTGACCTTCGCTACGAATCACCACGAATTGCCGAGGATTAGCGGCTGAAATTGCTACTCGCAACGGAATTTTATCGTCAGGGAAATTAGCAAGGTTGTGCCAAGTTAAACCTCCATCAGCCGAAGTAGCCACCATATTGACAGTATCATCACGCTTGCCGCCGACTCTCACTAAATTTAAAGGTTTGCCAGCACAGTAGGCCATCCCATAAGTATCTTGCCAATAACCATCCCAAGGTCGCGGCCATGTTTGGAGATTTTCATAACCCAATCTATCTTGAGGATAGGTATCTAAACTACGGTGATAAAAGCCCTCAACATCGGCTACGCCACTAAGTAAGATGGGTCCTTCTGGGGGAGAAATTAAGCTAAAAGTTACTAGTTGTTCTTGACCTTGGGGGTAACTCGTCCAGCTAACCCGATCGCTGTTAAAATTGTCTGTGCGCCATACCCCAAACCAATCACTCAACCAAACCCTTTGAGGATGATGAGGATCGAAGATGACGGCAGAGGTATGATCGTTAAAAAAGTACTCGTGCCACCAGGAAATAGTTGCATTGGCTTGAGAACGAGCTGATTTTTTCTGCCAAGTTTTACCCCCGTTAGCCGAATAAAATATTTCCCCATTACTCATCTCGCCCAATGCTACGATAACTTGCTCAGGGTAATCAGGATGAACGCTCAAAGCGTTAAAGACTTGCCCTTGATAACCAGAAGGAGTAATTTCTTGCCAGACACCGTCAACATACTTGGTCACTCCAGGGGAGGTATCGCTAGTAACGTATACACTGCGATCGCCAGATACGACCATTTTCATCCCGTGGACTGGACTCCCTGGCATTTTTCTCCAAGTTAAGCCAGCATCATGAGAATGATAAATACCGTCTCCATAAGCACTTAAGTAGACGCGATCAGGATTTTGTGGAGCGAAAGCGATCGCCATAAAGCCAAGATCGGGATGGGGAAAAGCTCCAAATGATTGTACTAACGACCAGTGTAACCCTGCATCAGTTGAACGCCATAAACCATTTAGTCGTGAGCCAAAAAGTAAAATATTACTATCATGAGGACTTACCGCTAAACGATTTCCTGCCCACCGTTTGTCTTCATCTCCTCCCATCGGTACTTGTAAATCAGACTCAATCCAAGTTTGACCGCGATCGCTACTTTTCCAGAGTCTGCCGTTACCACTAGCAGTGTACTTGCCCAACGCCAGATAAACTAAATCTGGATTTTGAGGATCAAGTGCCAAAGCCTCTACGCCATAATAATTCCAGGGTAAACGAGGAAAATCATCAATCAGATTATGCCACTTTTGCTGCTGCGGATGCCAACGATAAGCACCCCCATTATCAGTCTGCATATATACCAAATCTGCTACTTGAGGATGAGCATAAATTCCTGTAACGTAGCCCCCTCCTCCAATAGGAACTTGTCGCCATCCTTTATATATGGCTTCATTACTGACTAGTTGCTCTTGGGCAGCTACACTTTGCTTTGTATAGTTTAATTGATTAGTAATTGCGAAGGACAGCATCATTAAACCAGCAACCAGATAACATAAATAAATTTTTTGCTTATGTTTATTTCTACTACTCAAGTTATTTATTTCTCTCCTCTCTCAAATTGTGGAATTAAGCCCAAGTTCCACTTTTAAAACCCAAGTTCATGCTCAGCTCAATTGTATGATTACTATTTTAAACTAATCAGCTGATAGTCATCCAGTTTATGATCATTGTTTAATGAGCAAAATTTTCTTTAAATGACTTAATTATTATTAATTGTAGTTGTTTAATTAAGGGCATAATTCATAGTTAAATTAATTTTTTATTAAAGACATGGCGAATGCTCCAAATGCCAAAGATAGGCAGAATTATAATATGAGTCAACAAAACCGAAGCCGCCACCCAATAGATTCCCCAATTAACAGCAATTAAAATTGACGCTGCAAAAATAACTGTAAAGATTAGATCTAAATAAAGAGTTATATGAGTCTTATTAACACTATTGAGAAGTATAGATGTAGTCCAAGAAAAACTACGAGGAATGACCGAAAGACAAATCATAATTAGAATTGGGACAGCATCAATCCATTTTTCGCCAAAAATGATTGGCACATAAATAGGAGCTAAACTTGATTGTAATAACACTATCGGGATGAGAATAAAGGCATTAGATCTTAAGCTGCTATAGTATTGTTTTTTTAGCTGATTTCGATTTTCTTTAACTTCACAAAGATGAGGAAACAAAGCCGAATTTAAAGCATAAACAACATTAGTAGTAATACCAGAACCAGCATTAAAAGCAAAGAAATAATTCCCTAGAGCCTCAACTCCTAGAAATTTACCGACAATTAAATAGTCAAGATTCATGCGTAATTTATTCAGCAGCTCTACTCCCAATAAGTTCTTACTAAAGTTAGTTATTTCCTGCCAACCTTCAAGATTAAACTGACGAGGTGGTCGCCAGGAACTGTATCTCCAAGTAATAAAAATCCACACAGGAGTCGATAAAACCATTGCCCAAACTATCGACCAGATTCCCATTCCTAATAAAGTAAAAGTAACGATAATAATATTAACTATAAAAGACTGCCCTGCATTGCACATTGCTGTAACTTTTAGTCTATTTTCTCGTTCGATAATGGCAGAATTGACCATGAATAAAGGAAAAAATAAATACACCAAAGCTGACGCACAAAGGGGAAGAATTAGCTTGTTGTTATCATAAAAATAGGCAATTGGAAAAGAGGCAGCACACTGAAGGAGAAAGATGCCAATGCACATAAACCAATTTAGCCAGTAAGAAGTATTAGCAATAGTAGTTAAATTCTTTTCCTCGGCTTGAATAATTTTGGCACTAATACCATGTTTAAAGGTAAAAACACTGGCAATATCAAAAGTAGTGTAGACAAATGCCATTAATCCATAATCTTCAGTACTAAACACCCTTGCCAGGGTAACCGTTGCACCCAAACGGAAAATGCGGTTAAATAACTCTGCTGCCCCTAGCCAGCCAACATTGCGAATGTATCTACTAGAAAAGATTGTTTTGAACTTATCAATCATTAATTTCTCTTGTCAACCAAAAGTTTTAAACTCAGATGATTATCTAGGATCTTTAATTAAAAAAGGTTTTTTAAGTACAGAAGTAAAATCAATTGCCAGTTTAGTTGGCAAGACTTGTTTGAGCAACAGTTTAACTAGCAATATGTAGGTGGTTTTCTCCAGTAAAATAGGAGGATAAAGACCAATAGCTTGCCAAAATCGCTTTCTAGCTTGTGAGAGATCTTTAAAACTAGAATTACTATTGAGATATAACCCTCCACAGTAGCGAGAAAAGTTAGCCAGACTTCTGTTTTGTAGTGAAAGATTGAGATTAAAAGTTTGGTGTGCTTTTTTCAAAACACGCAATCCTTCTGTTTCCATAATCTGAGCCTGAGAAGTCATTGTTCCTGCCGTCTTGAGATAAAAAACTTGTGCTTCAGGAACAAGAACGAATTCCCATTTTGCTGCTAAACGCAAATAATAATCCCAATCTTCGCAAGATTTGAGGGTTGGCTCAAACTCGCCTATAGATTCAATTGCTTCTCGCCTTGCCAATATATTAGAACCATTGCCAATAAAATTACCTAATAATAAATCAGGATAAATATTGCCTGTCAAATTAGATTTTTGGTCAGGAACAAAAGTAACACGATCGCTATTTTGAAGATCTTGCACCATGTAAATTACCCAGCTATAGGCAATGCCTGCTTGGGGGTTGTGTTGTAGTGCTAGTAATTGTTTTTCTAGCTTATCTTTCGTCCATAAATCATCAGCATCAATAAACGAAATATAATCTCCAGTCGCCTGAGATATCCCGCGATTACGGGCAGTAGGTAATCCGCCATTTTCATAGGAATAAACTTTAAGTCGCGAGTCGTTGACGGCTGCTAATAATTCTAAAGTGCGATCGCTAGAACCATCGTTAATGATAATAATTTCTAGATCTTGATAAGTTTGTTGTTGAACTGATTCTATGGTTTTGAGAATTGTCCCCTCAGCATTATAAGCGGGAATAATCACTGAAATAGTAGTCATATTAAAAGCAAGTAATTGTTTGGATGGGAATTGAATTAGTTGCCCGAAAATTTTAAGCTGCGACGCAATCCGTAGAAGATGGCTAAAAATTGTCGATAGCCCTCTGTACCTAACCATTGCATAATGGCGATCGCCATACTCAAGCGTAAATGTTCTTTAGAAAAAAATAGCCAAGGATTATGCTTAATAGCTTGAGAACGTAAATAATTACCCTGTTGAAAGTCTTTAGCTTGACTTTGGATGGCTTTCCAACCGAGAGTCAAATAGGCATTTCCATAACTCTTATTCCTGAGAGGTAATAGCTCCAAAGGAGCATCAGCAAAAGCTTTTTCAATTACCGCCCGAAAACTTTTAGCAACTTGCTCGCAATTTTTGGAGGCACTTCCCGATAGTTGTCGATAGTAAACTAAAGGTTCTTTGATAACTTTAAAGGGATAACGAGCAGCAATTCGTAACCACATATCCCAGTCTTCGCCAACATTGAGATAACTCAATTGTTCATCAAATAGTCCTACCTCTTCCAAGCAAGAAAGACGAACCATTGGTACGCTACCACACTCGATCAAGTTTTTTTGCACCAATTCGCGCCAAACATTGCCCTCCGCTTGATAGCTAACTGTTCTGCCGGTTGATTTTCCCTGTTGATCGATATAAGTTACCCAGCTATAAACTAGTCCTACTTCAGGATGACTAGCTAATACTTCTACTTGCTTGGCTAGTTTAGTCGACTCCCAGAGATCGTCCGCATCCAAAAAAGCCAGGTATTCACCTTGAGACTCTTTGATGCCAGCGTTGCGCGCTCTGGCTAGACCCTTATTTTCTTGAGTAACTAACCTGACTCGCGAGTCACTAATTTGAGATACCCACTCTTCTATGTTGTCAGTACTGCCATCATTAACTACTACTACTTCAAAATCGGTATAGGTTTGTTCTAGAAGATTAGCAATGGTTTCTGGCAAATAAGCCATGGCATTATAGGCGGGGACGATAACTGAAACTTTGGGCATTGACCAAACTCCTTAATTTAAATCGAACAATAACGGTTTTTGATTGAAACTTACTCGTTCAGCATTCTCTTTGATAGCAATGCCGATAATTAATAGACCTTGCCAATATAAATAAGCTAAATTTTCTAAATTTTCGCCAAAAGAAAATAATAACAGCACTAAAGTTAAGCAAAAACCGACTCTAGCAGTTTGAGAATTTTTAACTCGACTAATTAAATCGACCATAGTCAAGATAAAAGGGATCAGGAAACAAAAAAAGCCAATCAATCCATGAAGATATAAAACGCCGTACCAAGTATTATGAGTACCAATCGGCATAAATCCCAAAGCAGCAGGGCCTCTTGAGGTATTGATTCCATGTCCCCAGACTGGGGCTTCGTTCCACCAACGATTTAAACTCATTCTGCCCAAAGCCGATCTTACCTTGGACGAACCTGGTCGCATTTGATAAAACATGGCGTTTAGTTCCTCTAGCCACTCCATCAGCTTGGGCAACAAAATTCCCATCAAAAAACCGAGCGCGCAAACCGCAAGTTGAACTTTGGTACGGTAAAAATTAGTCATTAACCATTGAACCAAGATGACAAACAACAGACAAATCACTGCTAAGCGAGATACCGACATCACAATCATGGCGATCGCTCCTAGCATTCCTAGCCAACGCCATTTGGGGTTAGTTTCTTGATAGGTCAGCAAAAAGTAAATGTTACCCATTAAACCCAAAGCTGGCGGCCAAGGCGCAAACAACTGTAGCCGAAACCCCTCATTATAAGTTGGCTCTCGAAACAATAAATCGACTGTATAGTACATATCGTCTCCTCCGAAAGCCCGTAAGGGAGAGACGTAGCTGAACATAGGGAAATGGACTAAATAAGCTAGGCTACTAAGTACAACTAGAACTAAACATAGAGTGCAAAAAATACAGCTGGCACGATAAATTATCTGAGGGCGGATTTTGAGGTAGGCAGCCACAGGAAACAAAGCAAACAAAGCCCAATGTTTATACCAATAAAGCGAAGATTTTACGATCTGAGCGATACTCAAATCAAAGTTGATGTGACCGATAATGAGAGCCACCTCCATCATCAACATCGCCCCAATCCAAATCCAGGTCAAAGGAGAAAAATTAATCCTTTCACTCAGTGGAGTTTTGGGTGTTTGTTGCCACCATTTTTGGCAAACCAACCCAACCATAACTGTAGCCAAAAGCGGGGCGAAAACATATTGCCCGCCTAGCAAGTAAATGATATAAGCACCTAGGATGTAGTACCAGACTAAAGTTTCTGGTAGATTGGCTGGCTTAGTTTCAGTATTCATCGCCTGATTACTATATCTAAACTGTCTAGAGAGTTTGAACTATTGTGATGATGGTGATGGTTAGTATGATTGTTATTGCTAACTGCATCTAGATCTAAAAGATTTTGCTGATAGCGATCGCGCCACCATAAAGAGAGTAACCCTACAGTCAAAAAGAAGGTAGCGATCGACGAACCTAATAAAACCAATATAGTTTTGGGTGAGCTTGGTTCTGTGGGTAAGTTGGGCTGAGTCAGCAGGGAAATGGGAGGATAGATATTAGAAGTATTAGTTTTGTCAATTTCTAGCTGGGTTAAAGTTGAAGAATAAACTGCTTCAGCTATCTGCACATTTTTTTTCAAGCGATCTAGTTCTGAACCAAAACGAGAACGCTGTCTTTGTTTTGTTTCTAGTTGAACGATCTGTTGCCCTAATTCTTGAGCTTGTTGGCTCAATCCTTGTTGTTCACCCTGTAAATTAATTAATTCTCCTAATAAATTTTCTTTTTGGCTGTTGTTTTGGTTACCATTACTATTTAATCCCAGCTGATTGAGCGTAGCCAGATTTACCGAACGCCCTAAAACAGATGAGGCTCGCTGTAAGACGGCTGCTTCTGCTGCTTGGCTATCTTCCTGTTGGGCAGTAACTAGGGGATGGGATGGTAGATATTTGGCTTGTAAATTTATTAATTCTGTCTTTAACTGAGTATAATTGTCTAAATACTGCTCAAACAAGCGATCAGCGTGCAACAACAAAGCATCTTGAGCTTCTTCTGGAGAAAGTTTTAGTTCTTGCAAGAGTTGATTTGATTTGCCTTGAGCGCGTCGCTGTTGACTGTTTAACTGAGCCTGTTCGACTCGCATCTGCTCAATACTGTTATCTAAATTTTCGACTTGCGCGTTAGAATTTAATCCTGTGCTGGCTTGATAATCGATAAATTCCTGACGAGCTTGAGCTAGTCTATTTTGTGCAGCTTCAATCGCTTTGAGGGTGTTTTTGTCTGGTTCGGTAGACTCGATATTTTTTAATCTATCTAGGTTATCTTTTAAAGCTTCGTGTACGGCGATCGCTTTAGCTCTTGACTCTTCTGGCGTGTTTCCCGCCACTTTTAGCTGCATCAGTGTAGTATTGTCTAAAATTTCTACTACTGGCTTGCCAAATTCTTGCAGGGTCATCTTTAAGCTATCAGCCGCTGGCTTAACTACATCCTCTGAGGCAGCTAATAATCGATAATTTTCTCGAGGATCGGATACGGTGTTGCTGAATGGCGATTGATTTTGAGAAGAAGCCTGACCGATCTCTGGTAAGTTAATCGAAGTCGAAGAGGCTGTTCCTGGCAAGGCGATCGTCCAACTACTAGTGTAGGTAGGGGACTTAAATTTTAAATAAAGTAAGCTGCTACCCCAAACAAGTAGATTACCGACTAACCAGATTGCCAAGTAAAATCGCTTTTTTTTCCGTAAAGGATTGCCAGCAGTAGACTTATACAGATTAATTTTTGTATTTTGTCTGCTGTTGGTAGCAGCTTGGTTAATTACCTGACTTCGCTCCGAGTCAGCAACCACAGGTTCAGTACTGACTGGAACAATTTTACTCAGTAAACCTGGTCCAATTTGAGCATAACCTTTATGGACAGATCTAATCGCTTCTGCTAATTCTTGAGCTGGCGTATTTTTGATTAAATAACCCATCGCTCCCGCCATTACTGCTTGAGCCACGTAATTATCTTCATCGTGCATACTTAAAACAACTACTCTCACTCCCGTAAATTGCTCACAGATAATCCGCGTTGTGGCAATCCCATCAAGACCAGGCATTTCCATGTCAATCAAAACCAAATCAGGATATAGCTTAGCAACTTGCGCGATCGCCGCTTTCCCGCTATCAGCCGTTCCCACTACTTCCAGGTCTGGTATTGGCTTTAACGCCGCTTTTAAGGATTCTCTGACAGTTTTTTGATCGTCAACTAATAAAATCCGAATCATATTATTTTTTGTCAAAAAGTTAGCTCATCTCGACTGCGAATTGACTTACTTTAGTCGCTATGAAGATCTAATTAATAAGTTTATTTTCTGATAAAAATTTAAATTTTTTAGTACTTTATACTCAGCAATATACAGTTAAAGCATATTTTTGTAAATATAAATTATAAGTATGTTGCATTTTTTCTAATCACCATACTATCAAGCTTAACCCTTCATCTAGTTAATTTACAGGGCGCAGATACTATACTAAAACCCCTAAAACCCCTAAAACCCAGTAATTTTTCGTCATGTCATATTGGTATTAAAAAATACCAAACAATCAGTAAGAAAGTTAGTTATTCATCGCTACATAACATTAAAGAACATTAAATAAAAATATCGCTTGCAACATAATATTACTTATGATAATGTTTTGACTATAAGCATTTAAGTATAAACACTTAATCTCCTTTATTATATATTCGCGCATCCATTTTGGTTATGTCTGATTAAAACTCTTACATAACTCGGTTCGCTTGCTTGTGCGTATCCATAAAATACACAAGTTTAGGTAATTGATTGTGAAAAACAATGAAAAATAAGCCCACGCTATCAATTTTTTACCAGTTCAATCCATGGAGTAGTAGCATTGGCGGAATTCAAACTTTTATCTGCTCTTTTTTAAAGTATGCTCCTCCAGAGTTTACAGTCAGGCTGATCGGCACTGGCAGTAATGATACAGCTATTGGACGGTGGCAAGAAAAAGAATTTGCTGGTCGAGAAATTCAATTTATGCCCCTAATCAACATCGAAAACGATGATGTTCGGCATTTAATTCCCACAACTTTAAAATATACGGCTGCTTTATTCAAGCATGATTTTGCCTCTGATTTCATGCATTTTTATCGCATTGAAGCAGCCTTAGCGACTACTCGCTGGCAGGGTGAAAAAACGCTTTTAGTTCAAAATGATATCCAAAAGCAAATGGATCCTGTTGCTGGCAATAACGCTATTCTCTGGCAAAAGTTTCCTGGCGTATACTTTGCTTTGGAAAGCTGGTTAATTAAGCAGTTTGATTACATCTACTCCTGTCATACTCAGACAGCAGAATTTTATCAGCAAAGATATCCTCAACTAGCTGACCAGACTAATTACCTCAAAAATACCGTAGACGAGGAGAGATTTTATCCTTTAAATTTGGCAGCTAAGCGAGAGCAACAGCAAGCATTAGCAACAGAAATGGGGTTGCCTAAAGATACTCGTTTCGTCCTTTTTGCTGGTCGCCTTCATCCTCAGAAAGACCCTCTATTACTGATCGAAGCTTTTGCCGTTCTTAAACAACCCAAGGTTCACTTGTTGATGGCTGGTGCAGGAGAATTAAAAGCTGAAATAAACACCAGAATAAATGAGCTTGGTTTATCCCAACGAGTGACCATGTTAGGGGCAGTACCGCAAGAAAAGCTAGCGACACTGCACCAGATAAGTGATGTTTTTGTTCTTTCTAGTGTCTATGAGGGGCTACCTTTTGCTGTTCTAGAAGCACTATCCTGCGGTACGCCAGTAGTTACTACTAATTCAGGAGAAACTCCCGACTTCTTGGCAGAGGATAGTGGCATTGTCTGTCATGAGAGAACGCCTAAAGCGATCGCCGCCGCTCTGACACAAGTCTTACAACACCCAGCAAAGTACCCTCCTGCCGCCTGCGTGCAAACAGCCAAGCCTTACAGTGCCAAAACAGTCGTCAGCGAAGTGTATCAACAAATGTTGGAGAGATGGGAATCTCAAAGAGCTTCCGCCAATACTTTAGCGAATCAGCCAATCGCTAACAAACAATTCGTTTAAACAAAGCCTTTTATAAAAATCGTAAATTAAAAATATGAAGATAGCCGTCATCGGAGTTAAAGGACTCCCTGCCAATCAGGGTGGTATTGAGCATTATTGTCAGGCACTCTATCCCCGAATGGTGGAACTAGGACATACGGTAGATTTGTATTCTCGTTCCAGTTATACAAAGCAACCCTGGTTCTCTGTTCGCCAATATCATGGAGTAAGAGTAATTTGCATACCTTCGTTGCCGTTGCGAGGGTTAGATGCTTTCACTAATTCCGCTTTCGCTGCGATCGCAGCTACCTTGAAGGGCTACGATATTGTTCATTTTCATGCCCTCGGACCTTCCTTATTTAGCTTCATCCCTCGTTTATTATCTTCCGCCAAAATCATTACCACCTGTCAGGGATTAGATTGGCAGCGAGGTAAATGGGGTAAGTCATCTAGCCGTATCATTCATTGGGGAGAAAAAGCAGCAGCTAAGTATGCTCACAATGTAGTTGTAGTGTCCCAAGCTCTCAAGACCTACTTTGAAAAAACCTATAATATTAAACCTATATATATTCCTAATGGGCCAGGGATATATGCCAAATCTGACCCCAATTTTTTGTGTGTCAGATCTTTTGATTTAGAGCCAGGCAGATATCTACTTTTTCTTGGTCGCTTAGTACCTGAAAAACGACCAGACCTATTAATCGAAGCCTTTCAAAGGCTCAAACAATCTAACTGGAAATTAGTCCTAGCAGGGGGAGACAGCGACACCACTGGCTACATTAGTGAACTAATTAAGTTATCTGGTGATAATCCCAATATTGTTTTTGCAGGGGAACTGCGAGGCAGTCGCTTAGCAGAAATGGTGAGAGGGGCAGGTCTATTCGTCCTACCTTCAGATCTCGAAGGATTGCCTTTAGCGATGCTGGAAGCGATGCGCGAAGGTGTTCCCGTAGTTGCCAGTAATATTCTTCCTCATCAACAGTTGATTGGTAGCGATCGCGGAGTTTTGTTTGATTCAGGAAGCGTAATGTCCTGTGCTGAAGCTCTAGATTGGGCAATTAATCGACCAGAAAAATTAGCAGCCATGGCGAGGAATGCGCGATCGCATATCAAGGCTAACTATGACTGGAATAAAATCACCATTGATAATCTATCTGTTTATGAGCAAGACTTTGAGTTAGATGCTTCAGGAAAAATTATCGACTCAACCATTGCCAATTCTCAGCTCAAATCTGTGAAAACCAAAGTTACGCAATCTTAAAGAATTTCAGTTGAGGAATCAGCGGAAAAAAATTAAGTTTTTAAATTGGTTTCTTGGCGACATCAACGTTCACACTTGGAACAACTTCGACAGAAGCGTCTTCTCAACAACGTCGTTTTCGCCGTGACCCCGAAAATTATTTACTGGAACTCAAATTGAGGCAATTTTTTTTATTGCTCTTAGCTTTTAGCTTTGAATAAATAGCACTTCTCAACTGTCTATTTAACAATTTAAAAACTTAGATTATATTTACAATAAAAATTAACGAATATTTAACATAAAATCGGTAACTTAAACAGAATGAGCATTTTTGCTTATAATCATGACAGGATTTGTAATATTTCCTGATTTTTTGTATTAAATCATCAAGAAATACGGATCGCGCTGCTTACCAAAAAGAAATATCGACCATATCATAAGATAAGATGCCAAGAATACTAGTAATTGATGACGATCCCGCAATCTCCGAATTAGTCTCTATCAACCTGGAGATGGCTGGCTATGATGTCAATCAAGCGGAAGATGGAATAAAGGGTCAGGCTTTAGCAGTACAGCTACAGCCAGATCTGGTTATGCTCGATTTAATGCTGCCGAAAGTTGATGGCTTCACTGTTTGCCAAAGATTACGTCGGGATGATCGCACTTCTGATATTCCAGTTTTGATGTTAACTGCTTTAGGACAAACCCAAGATAAAGTTGAAGGCTTTAATGCTGGCGCAGATGATTATTTAACCAAGCCCTTTGAAGTAGAAGAAATGCTGGCTAGGGTGAGAGCTTTGTTGCGTCGTACAGATCGCATTCCCCAAGCCGCCAAACACTCAGAAATTCTTAATTTTGGACCTTTAACTCTCATTCCCGAACGCTTTGAAGCTATCTGGTTTGAAAAAACAGTTAAGCTAACCCACCTAGAGTTTGAATTACTGCATTGTCTGTTGCAGCGTCATGGGCAAACGGTAGCCCCCCCAGAGATTCTCAAAGAAGTTTGGGGTTACGATCCCGATGATGATATAGAAACTATTCGGGTTCATATTCGCCATCTGCGCACCAAATTAGAACCCGATCCTCGCCATCCTAACTACATTAAAACTGTTTACGGTGCAGGATATTGTTTAGAGCTGCCTAGTACCGAGCAGATGCTGGTTCAAGAAGATAAAGCAACAGCCTAGAAAGATAGAAGAGTCGGTTATACACAGTATTAAGTATATAAGTATTAATTACTGAATTGATCGTCAACCCCGATAGCAGCCATATATCGACTCCTCTTCTAGCTATTAGTTTTTAAAGTTTGACTCGGCAGCTAGCAAAGCACTGCCATAAGCCGCTTCAGTATTTACCGCTACAGAAACTGGTACTTTTAAGTATCGCTGACGAATTTTGCTCCACACAGCATTCTTCGCTCCACCGCCTGCTGTGTATACCTTAGTTAATCGGTCAGCACCCAAGTCTTGTAGTTTTTGATAGCCTAATCCTTCTATACGAGACATACTTTCTAATAAGCCATGTAAAAACTCGGCTGGATTACTAGGACGAGGTTCTAACTGAGGTAGTAAATTAGGATTGTTAAACGGAAAGCGATCGCCTGGCTCTAATAAAGGATAATACTTGAGCGGGCTGACTATTGTAGGGTCGATTTGCTGAGAAAGTTCTTGGAGTTGTTCGTCAGTAAAAAAGTGCTGGAGAACTGCCCCACCTGTATTAGATGCCCCACCAGTTAACCAGAACTGTCCGAACCTGTGACTATAGATACCAAATTCCGAGGCGGTAACTTTAGTCCGACTAAGTAATTTTAAAACTAAGGTTGAACCGAGAGAAGTAACAGCTTCTCCTGGCTGACTAGCACCACTGGCAAGAAAAGCGGCAATACTATCGGTAGTCCCCATACGTACCAGACAGTTATGCGGCAAATTTAAGCGATCGCAAGTTTTTGGAGTTACTGTTCCTGCAAATGCACCAGGGGCTAACACTTGAGGATATAAATAACTAAACGGCAATTTCAACCAGTCTGGATAGCACAGACGATCTACGTCATATCCTAACTTGAGCGCATTATGATAATCACTGATGCCTAACCTGCCGTGTAATAAGTAAGCCAACCAGTCAGACTGATGCAGCAGATAGCTAGCTCGTTCAAAGTAAGGTTGTTTTTGCCACCAAAGTAGCTTTGCCAAACTAGAAGTCGCGCTAATTACGACATGATTATCTGGGGCAAGAATTTTAATTTGTTCTAATACCTCTTTCCCTCTAGAGTCATGGTATAAAATTGGCTCAGTAATCGGGTTTCCCGCAGCGTCGCACAACAATACAGTAGAGGAAGTCCCATTAATGGCGATCGCTTTTAAACTTGTTCTAATGCCAACTGGTATCTGGGTAATTAAGCTAAACAGAGTATCTTGCCAAGCTGGAGCTAGTTTATCTGAGGCAATATTAGTAAAGCTAGATTGTCTAGTATCAATAATATTTTTCTGGCGATCGATAACTATTGCTCTCGCCCCAGATGTCCCAAAATCTATGCCCAGATAATAATGCCTAATCATCTAGATTAAAAAATATATTGATGTACTAAAGTTTGCCATTCACAAGAAGCGATCAAAGCAGCAACATCAAACTGTTTTCCATATTCAGCCGAATAGTTTTTGAAAGATTCAATCCAGCTTAAAACTGTTTCTGTCGGGTATTTTTGACTATAAGACTGAGATTGATACAAATAATCACTCATTTCGGTTAAATATCCTGTTTGCTGAAGTCGCCAAGAACTCCAGATTAAAGTTTGATAACGGGATTGCGCCTCTAAACTTTTGACTTCTGGAGATAAGTTTGGTTGAGTGAAAAATTTAGCAGTGATTTGGTTTAATTCTTGAGTTTGCAACAGAGTATTTTTAGAAGCATTGGCTTCATGCTGGCGATATTTAACCGTTGTTTGTTCCGTCCAAGCAGCAGAACAATTCATCATGGCTAACCGCATGACTAAATCTACATCTGGTGTCTGTTCTAAGGTAGTATCAAAGCCCTGGGAACGTTCTAGCCACGATCGCCGAAATAACATTGCCCCGAGAAAAACAGGTTTCCAGATTACTAAATTTTTACAATCTAAGTTAGGAATTTGTTGCCAAGGCTGCACCGCTGCCTTTACATTACCTAGTTCATCAACAATTTGCCACCCGCTGTTTACCATGCCTAAATCAGAATTTTTCTCTAACAGTGAGACTTGAGCGGATAGCTTATGAGGCAGAAAAATATCATCCTGGTCTAAAAAGGCGATATATTCACCTCTAGCTGCTGCCAATCCAAGGTTACGACTGGCTGCCACTCCTTGATTATTTTGGCAAAGATATAGAACAGTGCGGCCGTATTGCTCGACAATATGACGAGTATTATCTGTTGAGCCGTCGTCAACCACGATAATTTCATAGTCACTATAGGTTTGTGCCAGAACACTATCGATCGCTTCAGCTAAATAGCGATCGCCATTATAAGCAGGAATTATTACACTGACTTTGACCACAGCTTTATCCAGAATAAACAACGGGTAAGAATTGAATTATTAATTATTAATGATCAATTGTCGATTAGCTATTTCTGAATACAGTTGTTCTAGCTTAGTAATATTCTGATGTAGAGTATATCTTTCTAATACTCTTTGTCGGGCTTTATTACCCAACAAATCAGTCATCTCAGGATGATTACGAAACAGGGGTAATAAAGTTTTAAGTTGTGCCGTCACTCCTTGGGTATCTAACACCACTCCCGCACCATTATCTAACACCTCTCCGTCTGCTCCTGCATCGGTAGCTATACAGGCTAAGCCACAGGACATAGCTTCGAGCAGGGAAATGGACAAACCTTCTACCAAAGAGGGCAGAATAAAAACATCAGCAGCCCGCAGAATATTGATCCGCTGTAGTTCATCTGAGATAAAACCGAGCCAAATAACATTGTGTTCTTTGCCATAATGAGTCTGTAGAGAGCTTCTAATTGGACCATCCCCTACCATTAATAGCTGACAGTCATCTCCCATGTCGGCTATTTTCCAGGCTTTTAGGAGAGCTTCAATATTTTTTTCTGTGGCAATACGTCCTTGGTAGACAAACAGCTTTTTCGCTTTTAGCTGATATTTGAGGCTGGAATAGCCTGGAGAATATTTATGTTGATCGACACCATTGGGAATAATTACCACGCGATCGCCTGGTACTCCCAGCTTAATCAAAAGATCTCGCTGAATTTCACTAAAGACAATTACCCGCTCATAACGGGCTAAAAACGGCGCATATAGCTGATAGGTTAAGTATTGAGTACTAGACTTTAAATTGCGAATTTTACTGTCGAAAGGTGGATGAAAAGTGGCAACCAAAGGAAGATTTAACTCCTCACAAATATCTGGTAAGAGAAAATCCAGGGGAGATAGAGTCAAAGAAGCGTGGACTAAATTTGGCTTTAACTGTTGTAGCGATCGCAGCAAAACTTTGCTGGATTTTAAGGTGGGAATTGTATAAACCTGAGATTTATAGATAAATGGCAGCGAAACTTCCTGGCAATTTGACCAATGCTGATCATAACTATTTTGCGGTTGCGAGAAATGCAAAAAGCTAACCTGATAGTCTCGATCTAACAGCGCGTTGGTTATTTCGCGACCATAAGTTACATTGCCACAAAAGGGCGATTTTTTTCCTAGCCATGCAATATGCATTCAAATGCTCTTTTTTCTAGGCAACTACAAATTTATCAAAAACTAATAAATTTAATGCCTCGCTCGTAATTAGCGATTCAGTTTTTGGTAGCTATCAGTTGTTAGCTCTTAGCTTAAATTAATTACCTGCGTAGTCAATTTGGTCACAAGCTATTTATGTCCTTAGCTGATAGCTAGGAGTCACCGTGATCAATCAACGATGAGAATATCCATATTTTTTAGATTTATTAGCTTTAGTTAATTTACCAGATTGGGGGGTATGTCTAATTTTTTCCAATAAAAATCCGCTTTTTCGCGCTAAAGTTTCGCTTTAGATGACAATTTATTCAAACTATGACCCGCCCGCATCATATACCAAGTTAAACCACCTCCTAGCGCTGCGATCGCAGCTAAGCCTAAAATTACCGCAGGCAATCCAAAACGCGTCTCAGCTTCGGCAGCTAACACCAAAGGTAGAGAAAGGGCAATATTAACCGCGTTGTTTTGTAAGCCAAAAACTTTCCCTCTCATCTCTACAGGAGTTTGTGACTGGATCGTAGTTTGCATCGGTACACCTACCAAGGCAGCAAATGCTCCTAACAATGCCGTCATCGTCAAAGCCAACCACAGATTTTGAGTGGCAAAAGATAATCCAATTAAAGAAGCCGCTACGCCAATTGAACCGACTAAACTCAAACGGGCGCGATTGATATTTTGTCCTTTGCTACCGATAATGGCTGCGCTTGTTCCCATACCGATTCCGGCGGCGGCTAACAAAATACCAAATTGTTGAGCCTCAATTTGCGGAATTTGATCCGCCATACTTACCGCTAATACCGCCAAGGCGGCAAAAATCGAGAATAAAATTACTAGCTGAATCAAAGCGTTGCGCACACGGTGATTTTGCCCTAGATAATAAATACCGTCCCTAATATCAGCCAAGACATGAGGCTGTTTTCGATTAAAGCGATCTAGCTTTTCTTCCGTATGCAGAGTAAGTAAGATCATACCAGCGATCGCATAAGCCCCGCCAACCAAAATTTCTTTCCCAAAACTAGCAGGTAAACCTACCTGAAAAGCTAACTGATCAGCAAGATTTAACAATGGTTCACCAATAGCAAAACCAACAATTAGCAGTGCCATCATTGTAGTGGTATAAAGTGAGTTAGCAGCCAGCAGATCCCGATCCTTGACGATCAAAGGAATTATTGACTGTTCTGCGGGGGCAAAAAATTGCGTGAAGGTAGAGACTAAAAAGGTAACTCCCAGCATTAAAGCAAATCCCCAGGGAATCCCTGTTGATAAACTTTGCCCTTGAGACACCAACAGTAGTGGAGGTAGGGTTAAAACCAAAATTCCTCGCAACAAATTGGAAACTACCAAAACAGGCTTTTTCTGCCAGCGATCTACATATACTCCCGCCAAAGAACCAAATAACACCGCTGGAATGGTAAAGGCGATCATGATGGGGGATACCCAGCGGCTAATAGGCTGATTTGGCAACTGAAATTGATTAGCAATGATCGCGATCATCAATACCAAGTATACCTTGTCTGCTAACTGAGAGAATATTTGACCGCTCCACAAGATTAAAAACTGCTTATTCTTTAACACAGGAGCAAATCCTTGAGGACTCAGTTCTGCTTGAGTTTCTAATTTAGAATGATTATTAGAAGAATTTTCTGAAGTTTCTGATTCCGACAGTCGCATTTTGTGTAGTATTTGAGCTTATTTTAAAATTAAAATTCAATATAGAGATGGTCAACTAAATTAGCTGAACGAATGGTCTTACCTATATGATATTGGATATACTCACGCAAAATATTTTCAATCTCGATCCAAGCAATCTCCAAATTAACTTGCTCAATTGTTTTGGTGGTCAATAGTTTTGGTGGTGGTAGAGAGGGATTATTTAACTGTTGCAGAATAGCTAATTCAACTCCTTTGATTCGGCGATCAATTTTTGGTAACCGAACATTATGATTCTCCTCATCGTCAAGCTCGGGCTGGTGATGTTGTACTGCTTGTATGGCATCTAAATCGACAATTCCTCCCCCTTCAAAGCTAAATCCCACCCGCCAAGCAGCAGAAGCTAAATTAGGTGAAACTAGGCGTTGCGTTACACAACAGTCAAATACTTGGGGAGTCAAACCGGCGATCGCCAACAAATGAAATACCGCCTGAGCCAAATAGGGATATACCGACTCACCAACGGTAAACGCCTCGACGCGCCGAAGATGCTCATTCAGCAGCTCATACAGTTCTGGTTGGGGTTGTTCGGCCACCGCCAAAGCAATCGACAATTCTGCTAAATATTGAGCAGTAGCCAGTTTACCAAGGTCACGGCTCAAACCAGGATAAGTATATAAAGTATCTGCCTGAATGATTTTATCAAGCGATCGCCCTTTGATTAACAATAATTCATTAACGACAAATAATTCAGTTCTGCCTCGTAATTGTGATTTATACTTTTTCGCCCCTGGTGCAACTGCCCTAATCAACCCATACTCGGGAGTCAACACCGTCACCAGGCGATCGTTTTCTTTGAGCGACGAGCCTTTTAAAATAATTCCTGTAGCTTTATACTTTTGATTGCTCAATTTTGTTGATTGCTTAGTAATCAGTAATTATTTAACCGATTCACTTTGTTGGCGTAGTAGATCGACACCGTGAGAAGTCCCGAGGCGAGTTGCCCCTGCCTGAATCAAAGCGATCGCCTGTTGGTAGGTATGAATTCCTCCCGCAGCTTTGATGCCGATTTGTCCTTTAGTGATTTCTTGTAAAAGCTTTACATCTTCTACTGTAGCTCCACCAAACCAGCCTGTACTGGTTTTGAGATAAGCTACCCCCGCATCAAGACAGATCTCTGCTGCTAATCTTTTTTCTTCCTCCGTCAGAACATTAGTTTCTAAGATTGCTTTAACGGTTTGACCAGTTTCCGAGCAGATTTGCGCTATCTCACGGTATATTTTGCTTGATTCTCGCAATTTAACCCAACCTAAGTTAACCACTACGTCTAACTCAGTTGCCCCATTTTCTACCGCTTCTTGAGCTTCAAAAAGCTTGACTGCGGAAGTAACAGCCCCAGTAGGAAATCCAATCACCGTACAGACGTTAGGCTTTTTATCGTGTAACAGCTCTTTTGCCTGGGTCACTGAAGTGGGATATATACAGACTGAAGGAAAATTGTATTGCCAGGCTTGTTGACATATTTGCTTAACCTCTTCAGGAACAGCGCTTGGTTTAAGCAGCGTATGCTCGATGTAGGTAGCAATGTCGATGTCTAAATCAGTTACGGACATTTTTAGTTAATTTAGTTAATGAAATAAGCTAGCTATAGTTACTATTTTCGCAAATTTTTGGCAAAAGCTTGCTGAATACTTGTCAACGCTCTAGTGGGGCGACATCCACAGTTATGTTATCGAATCAGTCTTTGGCGTAAAATAAATTCGGCGAGCGCCAGATCTACAGGAGTTGTTATTTTCAGGTTCGTTTCTTCCCCTGGAACAATTTTGACGGGCAGTTCACATTTTTCCAACAAGGCGGCATCATCAGTTACCTGCCAACCCAATTCTTTGCCCCGATGGTGACAACGCTTGAGTAATTCTACTTCAAACCCTTGGGGAGTTTGAGCCGCCCATAGATGGCGGCGATCTGGGGTGTCAGTGATCATTTCTTGCTGATTAACGACCTTAATAGTGTCTTTGACTGGAATAGCAGCGATTAAGCCTTGACAGTCATTTAAGGCTTCTGTGCAGCGATCAAATAGCTCAGGAGTCGCTAAACATCTAGCTCCATCATGAATTAAAACTCTGGTCGCGCTGTTTGGTAAAGACTGTAAACCATTGTAAACAGATTCTTGGCGAGTATCTCCTCCGACAATTAACTTTACTGGTTTAGTTAAATTAAGTTGGCTCAGAATATTTTTAAAGTCAGCGAAATCTTTAGTCTGACCCATAATGCCAATCCATTCCACAGTCGAAGACTGTTCCACAGCCAGTAAACTCCAGGCTAAGAGTGGCTTTCCTAACAGTTCCAATAAGAGCTTGTTGCGTTGGCGTAGCCCCCGCGTAGCGAATTCGCCACTCATGCGACGACCCACACCTGCTGCTGGAATCAATAAGTGCATTTAATGATGTTTTCCTAAAAATAATCCGCTTTAGCTCTATCATCTACTAAAATTGACCACAGATAAAACTAAGGACCATATCTTCTTTATAGAATGCGTATACTAGCCCTTGTTCCTGGCGAAATTGGCAATCAAATCCTCTTTTTTCCTACCCTGGAAACGATTAAAAAACAGTATCCTAAAGCGGCAATTGATGTTTTAGTTGAACCCCGAGCCAAAAAAGCTTATCGAGTTTGTAAAAATGTTGATGACGTTTTGGTATTTGATTTTCAAGACCGTAATAGCTTTGCTGATTATCTCAATCTTTTGGGAACTATACGCGATCGCGAATATGATGCCTTCATTAGTCTTAAAACCTCTTGGCGGATCAAGTTATTGCTGTGGCTCAATGGAATACCAACAAGAGTAGGTTATCAAGATGATTCGGCATTATATTTATCTGCTTCGGTTACCCGTAAACCAGAGCAATACACGGCCCAAATGTATCATGATTTGCTAACAGGATTAGGTATTCAAACTGCTTGTCCTCCCGTGAAGATTAATGTCCCGACAGAAGATATTAGCTGGGCGGAATCAGAACAGCAGCGTTTGGCAATCAAAGATAGCGGCTATATTGTTCTTTGTGATGAACCATTATCAGAAGCAGTTAGTGCTTATCCAATTAAAAGCTGGCAAACAATCATCAATGATATCGAGCAAAGAAAAACAGGTTTATCAATTGTCTTATTGCAGACAGATCACAACCAAGCCTGGTTAACGGCAATGATTTCGGCTTATGGTAATCTTAAAGCGATCGCTCCCCCCGACGTAGGTAAAATGGCAGCCATAATTGCTGGGGCTAACTTAATGCTGTGCAACAATAGCACTCCCATGCAGTTATCTATAGCCACAGACACTTATACCTTTGCCCTATCTACTCCTCAAGACAGCATCACAATTCCCCTAGCCAAAGACAATTGCATCGCAATCAAATCAAACACTAATAACTTAGAAGATATCAAGCCAGAAACAGTTATTGAGCAACTATGGTCAAAATAAACTAAAAAAGAGGAAAATAGTCAGTAGCAAATTTCAAAAATCGAGTATAAGTATATTAGGATGCACAACTATCTAACTAAAATTTGCTCTAGTTGTGCATATTTTTTTTGCTCATGAAACAAAATTATCGGGATAAAAAGCCCAGCTCATTTACAAAAACAGTTCAGCTGGTAGAAAATTACGTTCGAGCAGAAATTCTTCAAGAAACCAAGGACAAACAGCTTTATTATCATAATCTAGACCATGCTTTAGCAGTCAAGCGTCGAGCTAATAATATTTTTCAAGAGATTAAATTTGTTTTATCTCAAGATAACTCTCATGAAGAACTAGAACGGCTAGAAAACTTAATCAATCTTTGTGCATTAGCTCATGATATGGTACAGCTGTTTGACCCTCCTAGCGCAGCTAATCAGCCTCGCCAACGCCAGGTAGGACGTAGTGAAACTGAGACGGCCAAAAAACTACTGCACTATATCCAACACTTGAACCAAGAATTGGCGGCTGAGCGACTTGATGATTCAGTTCTTTTTAGCGATCGCGATCAAAAAATCATTCAAGATGCGATCTTAGCAACAATTTGCGACCGCGATCCCCAAGCAGGCAAAGCAGACTATACGTTCTCGCCTAATTCTATTTATCAACCTTATCTTTACGATCCTCGACCCAAAATATCGATCGTGGGCAGCATTATTGCTCTAGCAGATTTAGGTGCTTTAGGCATGGAGGGAATAGAAATTTATATTCAAGATGGAATCTTAGTTTTTTTAGAAGATAATCCCGACCTGGAAAGCTTAATTCTCAATTGCGATCGCTCGAATTATTGGGATGGCGACATAATCAAAGCAAGATTACTGGCTATGACTCGATTTATGGTTAGCTTAGCTTACGAAAGACGAGCTAGATTAGAACTAGAAATTTCTGGATTCGCTTCTCAAGCTCGTCAGATTTTGCGAGATAAAATTTTTCTTGGCTTAAACCAAGAAAATATGGTAAAAATCACCACTATAATGCCGACACAAGATAACGTCAGTCTAAAAGAATTAGTAAATTTCTTTTATTTAAATAGCAATATAGATATAGATTTTATATAGCAATCCTATTTGATTTCTGAGAATTTTTGGCAGTGCGAGCGTCTCGCTCGCGACCAAGATGGTCGCTCTAGATATTTTATTTTCTCAGCGGATTGCTATTGATTAATTTTTTTTGGCTTAAATAAAAACATTAATCAATGCTACATATATTATATATTATTCGATGCTCGCAGAAGTCTCAAGTTGAGATTCTTGCCATAATTTGTAGAGAAAACATTCGCTGTCAGGACTAAGTTCACAAACAAATATTCCTGACTCGCTGCTTTCACTTTGAGCTACCCATGTACCTGATAAAGACACCTCGATATATTCAAGATCACAGAGGACAATACTAATTAACTCTGTTTGTGCTAATTTCCCTATATTTTTTATCCCAGAAAGATTAATTGGCAGTAATAGGCTAGCAATACTAGATTCAACATATATGCTTACCGCAGCCCGTAAATTAACTATAATTCGCTCTGCTTTCCAAGCTTCAACAGACTTTGGCAAATACTCCAGATAAATTGCGTCCTCTAAATAGGTAATTTTTAGCATAGCAATGCTTTACTCCTCAAAAATAAATTATCTTTGCTTTAATTCAGGTTTTCGTAATGCTTGTTAAATTAAACAAGTCCATAACTAACTTTTGACTATTTTCACAGCTTTGGCATTGACACAAATCACCTTTAGCTAAATCATTTTCTGTAGGAAAAACTACTCAAAATCTCGTTGGCAGATGTTTGAGTAGCTTTTGTTTGTAACTTTTTGTTAAATTAACCGCTCATATTAATAGGGCTGTCTCGTATCAATTATCCCTGCTGTATAATTTTGACCTCGCAGATTTTTTATCTATTTTTAGACGATCATCATGTCTGTATTATGGGTTTCAAGCCTTTATGGGTTGGATTTGTGATCAATATGCCAAATTGCTTTTCTTCTAAACAAATCTGAAAAATAGGCATTCAAGATTATTTACTAGCCCTAAATAATTGTTCGAGCGCGCTATAGTAGAGATCCAGCTCGCGAATTAATAAAAATAAGATTAAATTTATTGAAAGGGGTTTGCAAACTACGTTCTTTGTACTACAATTATAGTACCTAAGTATGTCTAGTATCTAGAGGAAAAAAAATGCGAACCTTAACTCGCACATCTACAACTGAAATGGAAGTTACCAGTATTCGCTTGGAGCGTAGTCTCAAAGATAAGCTGAAGGAACTATCTGGTAACCAAGGCTATCAAGCTTTGATTAGAGATATTCTTTGGAACTATGTTCACCAAAAATCTGGAGACTATCGCCCTCAATTTGCTCGTTCTGATATTCGTGCGACAGTTGAGGCAACCGCTCGTAAAGATGAAAGCTGCGCCCTCACTGGTAAGTTAATCCAAGAAAATGAACCCATGCTTTTGGGATTTACAATCTACGGAGATTTAGTACCTTTAAGCGTTGACAGCGTAACCGAATAGCATTCTTAGGTTGGAGAACTAGGAAGTTAAGTGCTATGCAAGTTTCTTTATGCCACCAGGCTTTCTAATTCTTCGCCAGAGTCTCATTCGGCAATTCTAGACATTATTTTAATTCTTCTAAGGTCATTTGTTTTTCTTAGAATCATACCTCATTTTTTTCTACAATCATTAAGAGTTGGAGAAAATCTATCCAGCGAGCATGAAAAAAATTAGATTGGTACTTTCTCCCAAGCCATCAAAAGTCCAAAAAGAAGCTCAAGGTCAATCAGGATTTGTTCCCGTCAAGGCAAGGTGGGTAAAGGAAAAAAGTTATAGATATTGCTGGCTATGAGACTTTCCCTTTAACCTTTTCCCTTTTACCTATCTTCAATAATCAGTATGCCAGTTTAACCTATTCTTGGTAAGCATCCATTCCCACACAAGAGCAAACCAAATTGCGATCGCCATAAGCATTATCAATTCTGCCCACCGTCGTCCAAAACTTATGTTCTTTTGTCCAGGGCGCAGGATAAGCTGCTTGTTCACGACTATAGGGATGTGACCATTCACTACAGATAATTGATTCTGCTGTGTGGGGTGCGTTTTTCAAAGGATTATCTTCAGGATCTATGTCTCCCTTGGCGATCGCTTCGGCCTCTTGATAAATAGCCAGCATGGCATCGCAATAGCGATCTAGCTGATCTTTAGATTCACTTTCGGTAGGTTCGATCATCACTGTACCAATCACCGGCCAAGATACCGTTGGTGCATGAAACCCAAAATCCATCAGTCTTTTGGCTACGTCATCAACCTCAATCCGCGATCGCTTTTTCAGAGGACGCAGATCGATGATACATTCGTGAGCGACAAAACCAGCTTCTCCTTTAAATAACACCGAGTAACAGGGTTCAAGACGCTTTGCCATATAGTTAGCGTTGAGAATTGCTACCTTGGTTGCTTGAGTTAAACCAGCTTCTCCCATCATGGCAATATACATCCAGGATATAACTAAGATACTGGCACTTCCCCAGGGAGCGGCGGAAATAGCACCGATAGGTTGGGCATCTTGAGCAGTTTTGGGTGTGGCAGGTAAAAAAGGTACTAAATGAGACATTACCCCGATAGGGCCAACCCCTGGCCCACCACCACCATGAGGAATACAGAAGGTTTTGTGGAGATTGAGATGACACACATCTGCGCCAAAATCGCCAGGACGACATAAACCAACTTGAGCATTCATATTTGCTCCATCCATATAAACCTGTCCTTCGTATTGATGCACGATGGCACAGATGCTTTTAATTTCCGCTTCAAATACCCCATGTGTAGAAGGATAAGTCACCATCAGTGCCGCTAAATTAGCTTGATGCTTCTCGGCTTTGGTTTGTAAATCTTGCAGGTCAATATTGCCCAGGCGATCGCATTTTACTGCCACCACCTTCATGCCACACATTACCGCACTGGCGGGATTTGTGCCGTGAGCCGATTCAGGAATCAAACAAATATTACGATGTCCTTCTCCTCTAGATTGATGATATTGGCGAATTACCTGTAGTCCTGCATATTCCCCCTGCGAACCCGCATTAGGTTGTAAAGAGATACCTGCAAAACCCGTAATTTCTGCCAGCCATTCTTCTAGTTCGTCAAAAAGTTTTTGATAACCTTGAGCTTGTTCTAAAGGAGCAAAAGGATGAATATTGCCAAATTCTGCCCAAGTCACGGGAATCATTTCCGCTGTAGCATTCAGCTTCATGGTGCAAGAACCCAGCGGAATCATCGAGGTAGTCAGGGATAAATCCTTGGTTTCTAGCTGATGTAAATAACGCAGCAGTTCAGTTTCTGAATGATAGCGATTAAATACTTCGTCGGTTAAATATTGACTAGTACGTAACTGCTGCGGAGCGATAGTTGGCGACTGGTCGAAGGTACTCCGCCCTGAACGGACGGAGCCTGCTTCGACTTCGTTAACCAGCAATTCTGCACAGTCAAAAGGTAAATCTGTATCTCCAGCAAAGATCTGCCACAGCTGAATAATATCTTGTTCGGTGGTAGTTTCATCTACAGAGATCCCGACCGCCTTGGTATCAAGCCAACGCAAATTTATTTGATGGTTGGCAGCAATTTTGAGAAGATCCGCAGCGTCTTTAACTCCTGTCTCGATTTCAATCGTATCAAAGTAAGATTGGTTAACAACTTGATAACCTAGTTTTTCTAATCCAGTTGCCAAACTCGCTGTCAGTTGGTGTATTCTTTGAGCGATCGCTTTTATTCCTGCTGCACCATGATATACGGCGTACATAGACGCTATTACCGCCAAGAGAACCTGAGCCGTACAAATATTGCTGGTGGCTTTTTCTCGACGAATATGCTGCTCTCTGGTTTGTAGTGCTAATCGCAAAGCAGGATTGCCATGAACATCTTTAGAAACCCCCACAATCCGTCCAGGAACTTGCCGTTGATATTTTTCCTTAGTAGCAAAATAGGCTGCATGAGGACCACCATAACCCAAGGGAACACCAAATCTTTGTGTATTTCCTACCGCAATATCTGCCCCAAATTCTCCAGGAGGAGTTAAAAGCGTTAAGCTAAGAATATCTGCTGCTACAGTGGCTAAAGCTTTGGCTTCGTGTACCTGTTTAATAAAGGAACGATAATCATTAATCGTGCCGTTAGTAGCAGGATACTGTAATAGCGCGCCAAAAATCGGCGTAGAAAAATCGAAATTGGCATAGTCAGCCACAATTACTTCAATACCTAAAGGTAAAGCGCGGGTTTTGACTACTTCTATAGTTTGAGGATGGCAAAGCGCATCAACAAAGAAAGCGTTAGCCTTAGTTTTACATAACCCGTAACTCATGCTCATGGCTTCGGCGGCGGCTGTACCTTCATCCAACAAAGAAGAGTTAGCAATTTCTAAACCCGTCAGGTCAACAATCATGGTCTGAAAGTTCAGCAGTGCTTCTAATCTTCCTTGCGCAATTTCTGCCTGATAGGGAGTGTAGGAAGTATACCAGCCAGGATTTTCCAAAACATTACGCAAGATAACCGCAGGAGTAATGCAATTATAGTAACCTCTACCAATAAAAGAGCGATACACCTGATTTTGAGAGGCGATCGCTTTTAACCTAGCCAAGGCAGCCGACTCGCTTTGCGCTTGTGGCAACCGCAATGGTTTATTGAGACGAATTGCGGCGGGGACAGTCTGCTCGATCAATTCATCTAAACTAGCAATTCCCAATACCTGCAACATTTGCTGAATTTGCTGCTGCCCTGCGCCAATATGCCTTTGAGCAAATGTACTAGTATGTTGATTTAAAGAATTTTTATAATTAGAATTTGCCTCTGTCTCCAAAATTTTGGACTCTGTAGCAAAATTTAGATTAACCATACTATCTATTGAATTTGGTTTATAGGTAAAAAAATGGTGGTTTATTGCCAGTAACCTAGCGCAACCACTTTTTCAGACGATTTGTAATAAAGGTTAACAAATTTTACCGATAAAAAGAGTAATTAATTTGTCAGCAAATGACGGAATTGTTTTGCTTGATAGGCAAACACACCTTGCTAGCAAAACATAATTGACTACAAAGGAAATTTATAGATCGAACAGACCAAAATAATTGTTTAGTTAGCTAAAAGCTGAATATATTGCAATTCAAAAAGTAGGCAAATCAGCTCATTATGATTCATCCATTCCTTCTACCTGAGCGCGATATTCCTTGGCAGAAAGCGCATCGGCTAATTCATCATCAGGATCGTCAACTTTTACCTTGATTAACCAACCTTCTCCATAAGGATCGGCGGCGAGAGTTTCTGGTGCATCGATTGCTGTTTCATTGCGCTCAATTACCGTTCCTGATACTGGTGGATATAGATCCTCTACGGCTTTTACTGATTCAATTGTGCCTAAAGTTTGCCCTACGGCTACTGCATCACCAACTTCAGGAAGCTCTAAAAAAACTACATCTCCCAATTGATCGAGCGCAAAGGCACTAACCCCAATTGTAGCGACTTCGCCATCAAAACGGACGTATTCGTGACTATCTAGATATTTTAAATCTTCTGGATATTCTATCTCCATTGTTAACCTCTCAATCGTAAGCAAGACCTAGTTTACAACAATGATTACTAATTTAAGATATATCAGATAATAAATACTTCACAGTTTTGGCAATATTGCTTCATCAGATTGTTGATTGATTCTCGCTTTCTAATTCTTGCTGAGGATTTAGAAAGTTATTTAAACTTGCTAAGAGGATACTTTTTCCTCTCACAAGGAGCGATCGCCGAAATGCAAAAAAGAGGTGGAGGAGCAATTATTAATATTGGTTCGATGTGGGCATTACACGCCATAGCAGCTACTCCCTGTAGTGGTTCTTCCACTGCCAAAGGTGCTGTTCATGCACTAACTAAAAATCTGGCAATTGAATTTGCGCCCGATCAAATTAGAGTAAATGCGATCGCTCCTGCTGTAGTAGAAACCCCTTTGTTTGATTCTCTATTAACAACCGAACAATTAGCCTCGTTTAATGATTTTCATCCTCTTGGTCGTAATGGACAGGTACAAGACATTACCGAAGCCGTCTTGTTTTTAGCTGATGGCGATCGCTCTGGCTGGATTACTGGGGTTGTTTTACCTGTCGATGGAGGAGTAACCGCTGGACAGAATTAAATATAAAATAGCTGACTTCTAAACTGGGTAATCTTAAAAAAGTAAGATAATTTGAGCAATTGCATTTAGTCATGGCAGTTTCACCCAACAACGAATCTTTGATTGCTTTGGGAAAATTTGATACAAATATGAATAGATATTTAAGGGTGATTAATCAGGCTGATTTTACTATTATTTCAGTCCGTTTATCACCTTTTTTCTGATCGTTAAACATTTCTGAGTATATTCAATTACAGTTTTTCCAAATAAACGGCTGCAAACTTAGATTAAGATGCAGAAAACATATTTATGATTGAGCAACAATATTGCGGGGGTAGCGATTGCCACAATTATCAGAACGGCATTTAGTCCTGAAGCAGTTGCAGGAGGAGCTATCGGCGCGTGGTTGGGTTTCAACGGGCGGCTTTTTCTAACGAAGCTGTTTAGGTTCAGCAGCGATCGCTCACTCGGCTGCCCGTACCGACGAACCAGTTAGAGAGGCTGTGGTTGCTTTGTTAGAGCCATTTATCGACACAATATTTATTTGTAATTTAACGGCAATTGTCATTGTTATGACGGGGGTTTATGCCGATCCTAGCTAGCAGAGATGGCAAAAGTTAAAGAACCTGTTTTGAAATAAGCGGAGATAAATTTATGAGTTGGCTCAAAAAACAATCTGTACTGATTCCCCTTGATTTTTCCGAACTATCCTATGAGGCGATCGCGCCAGCCAAGGAATTTGTGACAGCTGAAACATCTTTAATGTTGATTCACGTCCTTACTCCCCTGCATCCAGCCGATCCAGCAGCAATGTGGAATACGCTTAATGATCAGCAAAGAAAAGATAAAGTCAAAGAGTTTTTAGCCCAGAAGCTGGACGAAATGGGATACAAAGAGGTCAAAATGAAGGTTACCATTGGCGATCCTAGTACGGAAATTATCGACTGTGCCAAGGAAATAGCAGCCGATCTAATCGTTTTACCTTCCCACGGACGTAAGGGCGTTAGTCGGTTTTTATTGGGTTCGGTAGCAGAAAGAGTGGTGCGGTTGTCTCCTTGCCCAGTGCTGGTTCTAAAATAAATGAAGCTATACGGAGAATATGTATATGTAATAGTTGGTGGCATTATCTTCCTATAACTATTGCTTCTTTAATTGCCACTCCCGCAAATGTTTTATCGTTTAATAGATCGGTCGAAAACCATGCCCTTAAAGGCGATTGATTTGGTTTTGAATTTGTGGTATTGTGTTGGAATACAGTACCGAAGGGCATTCGGGATCTGTCTAAAACAAAGCGCGAGGAGATGGTGTCAGACTAGCAATAGCTAGCTACTGTCAATGAACCGCGAACCTCCATTGAATTGGAATCTCGTTCCTTTAGGTGCGAGAGGATGTCAAAAAGCCATGTCTTTGGTGTTCACGGCTCTTTGGTTATATGGTAATTTTGCCAACAACATTGCCATTGCACAGGTATTAGTTATCCCAGCAAATAATAAACCTGCACCGACAAAGCCGCTGAGGATTAAAAACCAGGGGGAAATAAAAGCTCCTAAGAAAGTTCCCAAAAATACTAATGAGCCTGCCACAATCTGTACTTGGCGGAACATACTGATGGGTGCATTTTGATTGACTTTTGTCGGATATCCCGCAGCTTTCCAAGTGGGTAAACCACCCTGGAGATGGAATACTTCGCTAAATCCTGCCTCAAACATCTTTTGGGCTGCTTGGGCAGAACGTTTGCCCGATTGACATTGCAAGACAATTTTTTGATTAGTGTCTTGAGGAATAACTGTCGGCTCGAATTGAGAAAGAGACATTAATTTTGCCCCTGAAATATGCTCGGCTGCAAATTCACCTGGTTCTCTCACATCAATTAACAGGGCTTCTTTTTGCTCTAGCCATTGTTTAAGCGTAACGGCGTTAATTTCTTGGAGTTGATTAGTATTTGTCATGATTAATCTCCTTAATTCTGAACGTCTGTGTATTGTTTAGCGTTTGATCAAAATAAAAATTGATATTGCTATCAAAAAATAGCCAAAAGCCTGTTGCAGTTTTGCTCCCTGTATTTTGCCAGAAAAGTATGCTCCCCAAATTACACCTAAACTTGCCACAGCGGTAAAGGTAAGCATTAGATGCCAGTCGATATTTACCTGATTTAAGTAGCCTAAAAAGCCTGTGGCTGATTTGAAAGTGATAATTAATAATGATGTACCGATCGCTTCTTTGATCGGTATTCCTCCTAGCAATACCAAAGCGGGAATAATGGCAAATCCACCACCAACGCCAACAAAGCCTGTAAGTATGCCTACTGCCAATCCTTCCAAAGTTATGGCTAACCAGGGATATTTTGGCTGAGGTTTTTGAGGAACAGATAACTCTACATGGTCATTCAGGCTTGGTTCAGGCTGGCGAATCATAAAATAACTAGCTACCAGCATGATCACGGCAAAGCAAACCAGTTGAAAAGTATCGCTAATAAAAGGAAATGCAGCCAAGCGCGCTCCTAAAAACGCTCCTAACATAGCAGGGGGTGTAAAGCCAATAGCTGTCTTTAGGTTGACATTGCCCTGTCGCCAGTGAGGAATTACCCCAATTAAACTGACAAATCCTACAATGACCAGACTCATGGCGATCGCCGTTTTCGCTGGCAAACCGAAAACATACACCAAAATTGGCACTGCTAGAATTGAGCCGCCACCACCAATAACTCCCAAACTCAAACCGATCAGTAAAGCTAAAAGATGTCCAATAATCCAAATCATTGTTTTAATTCACTTTCAGGCATCGCTGACGCTAAAATTTTCTTCCTCAGCCAATTAAATGTCAAAGTCACTGTCGCTAGCATCATCAAACTGCAAACGTGCTGCTCCTAAATATATTCCTTGAGTTTTTTCGCCCGCAGGAAAAGCGGTAACACCAAACAGATAAGTACCACCAAACTTAGGATTACGTTTGGGTTTCAAACCAAGCGTAAAGGTAGTTCCAGGAGTTACAGGTTCGGCTAGAGTTACCGTTACAGTTTCTGTTTCTTCATCAAATAAGGTTTCGGCGATCGCAATTGCTTCGCTTCGGTTTCTGGCTGTTCCCACTGCTGCGATCGTCTCAGCAAGTCGATAGTCAATTTTATTTGCTCCTTGACGTAGATTAATCGTGATCTTTTGCAGTGGCTCGTCTGCTGTTTCGGGCAGCAGCAAGGTAAAGTAGTATTTAGCTGCTCTGGCTCTGGCTGCCCTAAAGGTAGTTATGGCATCGATTAACGTGGGTGGTTTGGCAAAAGCAACTGTTCCATCAGCTAGCTGAACTGCTTGAGTAGCTGAAACAGTTAATCCCCAAAGACTTGTTCCTAACGCTAAAGTCATTCCCCATCGTCGCAGTTTTAACCTTAACTTATTCATTGGCTTATCTATAGACCTCTTGCTAGTTAAAAATCAGCTAAAGTAGACGGATATTCGACTGTGAATTATTAACTGCCGACAGCGGTTACTTTGCCACACGATTCATTAGCGGGAACTGCTTCCATCATCTTTTTCGGATCGGGAAGATTGAGATTATTCATAAACTGAATAAAATTCTGGCGATCTCGACCCACAAAGCGCGGATTCCAGCTTTTTTCTTCCCCGATAGTTGAAACTGTCTGTCCCCGATAATCATGGGCAGGATAAACTAAGGTTGCATCGGGCAAAGTAAATAGTTTTTTGGTTACCGAATCGTATAATGTACCTGCATCGCCACTTTGAAAGTCAGTACGTCCGCAACCACGAATAAACAAAGCATCTCCTGTTAACACTCTTTCTCCATTGACCAAATAAGCCATATGGCTATCGGTGTGTCCAGGAGTAGCGATCGCTTCAATCACAATTGAACCCAATTCTAAATCTTCTTCATCTTGGATATGGCGATCGGCACAATCAGCTTGCGCATGTTCTGGCACAATGCCAGAACAGCCAGTTAACTCTCGCAGTTTACCCGTACCCGTAATATGATCGGCATGGATATGAGTTTCTAAGCAGTAACGCAGACTTAAATCTAATTCTTTCAGTAGTTTCAAATCTCTTGCCACCTGCTCTAAAACAGGATCGACTAGAATCGCTTCTTTTGATGCCAAATCTGCTAATAAATAGGTATAAGTACTAGATTCACTGTCATATAGTTGGCGAAATAACATTGTGTCGCCTCCATCTTATAAGGTAAATTACTCCTCACTCTGAGATTAATCAAACAAATTGAGGAATCCGTGAGGTTTTTTTGATTTTATAACTATATAATAATATAATTTATTGAGAATCAATTAGCAACTTTTTACCGCAGATAAATCAAGACAATCAATCAATGCCGCAAATATCACCCCAAATCCTATCCCGAGTAGCTGAGTACTTCAAAATACTCTCCGAAACTAGTAGACTACAAATTTTGTGTAGTCTCAAATCAGGCAGCAAAAACGTTACTGAGATTATGGAAATTACTCAATTAGCACAAGCCAACGTTTCCAAACACCTCAAAATATTAACTCAAGCAGGAATGGTGGAACGTCAACCACACGGAGTAAGCGTTTTTTATCAGATTAGCGATCCGACAATCTTTGAATTATGTGACTTAGTGTGCGATCGCCTAGTCGCCCAAATGCAGCAAGACTCAGAACAGTTAAAACAATTGCAAGGGTTTAAGTTAGATTAGATTAAGCGTACATATTTTCTTAATTGAATACGATTTATTCAAGCTAAATAAGTATTTATATCCAAAATATTAGTTAACTTATTTAAACTTTTTGCAGAAAAAATGTTTTTGTTGGCTACTATAAAAGAAGACCAATATTAGGCTCATAAATTTTCAGCAATATTCTGCCTAAGCTGGATAAAAGTAAACATCAAACTACGAAAGACTAAATCTAAAGCATAGCTTTTAAGCTCGATCATTAATTTATCGGCATCTCTTTTGCTAAAAACCAGTCTAAAAAGCAGTTGATTGCCTTATTTGCTATTTGATAGCTTAAGGCTTATCGTTGAATAAATATAAAATAAAAGAAAATCAAAAAATATTCAAGCCTTAAAAATACTTGAATAAGCTTTCCAGCTTTTAGCAGCATGTTGTTGATTTAAAGCCCTCAAAAAATTGATTAATTCGCTAACAAGTTATTGCTAACTTTTTGCTTAAGCAGAACTACGATAAATATCAGTACAAATTAATCAGACCAAAATGGAAAATGACTGACTTTCGCTTAGTCATTCATGAAGTCTCCTTAACGTTATTTTCGGGTTGATTGCTAGTTACTTGCGATGAAAAAGATGATTTAGGTTAACTTCGCTATTTTGGCTGCATCAATACGCTAGTCAGGAGAATTGACATGAGTAATTTATTGCATGAAGAACATCAATCCCATTCCTCTTCCTCATCTATAGATCACGAAGAGATGAACCATGAAGAGATGCACGATTCAGCAACATCCATACTAAGCGTTCCCGATTTCAATGGCGACGGCAATATAAACAATGCCGATCTCCGAGATATTATTACCCGTTACGAAGCAGTTACTGGCGAAGATTTATATCATCCTTTGTATGATTTAAACACTAACGGAGAGATCGACCACGAAGATATAGAAGAGGTAATTCATGCTTGGGGGGAAGATGTACCGTTATTAGACCAGCAGATTGCTGGGGCAACCCAAGCCACGATGAAATATTATGGTTCAGACGGACAAGAACAGGCAATAGCCGATGGCTATCTTCCGCTAACGCAAGAACTGCAAGGACATGGAATTCATTACTACAATCCAACACTTGCCGATGAAATAGGCGAGTCAGAAAAGTTGGATCTCGAACGTCCGATCGGTTTAAACTACGACAACGAAGGTAATTTAATCGCTCTTTTCTATCTGCGCTTTCCCGAAACCCTGGCGGCAACACCAGAAAATCCGCTAGCGGGACTTATGGTCGATCCAGCCAACGATTTTCCGCCTGCTTCTTTTGATAACTTAACGGCTGATGATTGGCATCATCATCACAATGCCTGGTTTACAGGAGTTGGCAATTTAGATTCTGAGTCAGTTTACTTTGAAGAAGATGTACCTTTAGACAGCGTTGTTTCGCGCCTACAAGAGATTGACTTTCAAGTATTTCCAGAATCAGACCAAGGTTTTAGTCCTATGTTTTGGATGATGCACGGCTGGTTTCACTCGTTCAATCCTAGTGGAAGATTTGCGATTATCAATCCTGACGAAGGACTGTATGCCCCTCAAGAACTGGGCGCACACGGCGGACATTTTTCAGGGGATGTCGAGCCTGTAATTGCGGGAACCGATGCCGGAGAAGAATTGCTGGGTACAGATAACAGCGATCGCATCAATGGCTTTGGAGGCGATGATTGGATACAGGCTGGACTGGGTGACGATTTTGTCTGGGGTGGTCAAGGCAATGACTGGATTAGAGGAGATGACGATTATGCCTCTGAAGGTGGCGATGATATGCTTTATGGTGGTCCTGGAGATGATTTGATCTTTGGTCATGGTGGTAACGATCGCTTATTTGGTGGTACTGGAAATGATCGGCTGGTGGGAGGAGAAGGAGACGATTTATTAAGAGGAGGTTTAGGTTACGACATTCTGACTGGGGGGGAAGGTAGCGATAGTTTTGTTTTAGCTGTTGGTGAAGGTACAGATATGATTACTGATTTTCAAATCGAGTCTGATACATTAGTGTTTTACACTGGCATTAGTTCCGACACTGTTTCAATCACTCAGCTTGATAGTAACGCGGCACTTTCTTTTGGTAATGAAACTTTAGTTATTCTCAATGGAGTCAACGCTGACGATTTAATTGCTGCCGGAGGTGATGTTTTTCTAGATGCTTAAGTTAGTGATTAGGAGGAGTTAACAGCCGTTAGCTTTTCCTAATTCTGATTCAGCAACGCCCAAAAAGTTTGCTTACAGTAAAATTGCTTGAGCAACGACAAGATAAATAAACACACCGATAACATCAACAATAGAAGTAATAAAAGGAGCAGACATCAAAGCCGGATCTAAATTCAGCCGGCGAAATAAGAAAGGAAGAGCAGCACCAGAAACTGAAGCTAAGATAGCGATCGCCAGTAAACTAATACCAACAGAGACTGCCACGCCTAAATTTCCCTGAAGAATGTAAGCCCACGCCGTTACCGCTATTGCTAAAATCGTTCCCAGTAGTATTCCAGTAATCGTTTCTTTGCCGATGATTTGGATGGCATTATCGATATTCACTTCATCTGTATTTAACCCCCGAATGACAACTGTAGAAGATTGCGCCCCAATATTACCACCTGCATCTATTAATAGAGGAATAAAGGCAGCTAAAATCACAAATTGCTCTAGAATATCTTCCTGATTTTGAATTACAGCACTGGTGGCTGTATTGGCAATGAGCAGAACAAGCAACCAGACAACTCGTTTACGAGCAACCGTCAATAAATTAGTTTGAAAATAATTATCGCCTGTAGATTCAACTCCACCAAGAGTATAAATATCCTCGGTTGCTTCTTGTTCTAAAATATCTACAACATCATCAATAGTCACAATGCCTACCAAACGACGCTCTCGATCTACCACTGGTAAGGCTACAAAATCGTAGTGCTGGATAATTCGCGCCACTTCTTCTCGATCAGTGTCTGTCTCTACATACACCACGTTACGAGTCATTATTTCGTCAATATTTTGCTCTGGTTGAGCAGTTAATAAATCCCGCAAAGAAGCAATTCCTGTCAGGTGACGAGAAGCATCGATAATATACAAATAGTAAATAGTTTCAGTAGTACTAGCTAAACTGCGGAGTCGCTCTAAAGTTTGGGCAACGGTTAGATTTTCGCGGAGTGCAACATACTCGGGAGTCATGATTCTCCCTGCTGTTTCTGGTTTGTAACCTAATAGCAGAGAGGTAGCTTCTCGTTCTTGCGAACTAAGTTGTTGCAGGAGACGATGGACAACTTTGGCTGGTAATTCTGCCAAAAGCCTTACTCGATCATCTGGCGACATCCGATCGACAATATCAAGAACGTCCTGATGCTTGAATTGTTTTAATAGCGATCGCTGTGAATTCGGCTCTAGATTTTCGTAAACTTTAATCGCCTCCTCTTTAGAAAGTAAGCGAAAAGCAATTAACTGCATTGGTTCTGGCAATTCTTCAATGGCATCAGCAATGTCAGGAGGCTGTACGGGTATCAGCAATGCTTTAACACCCTGAAAATTTTCTTGTTCTAGTAGTACCTGTAGCTGCGATCGCACCAACTCTCTTATTTCTTGGTGAGAAGATGCATAGTGAGATATAGCAGAATCTTGAGGTTGAGTCATGAGTCAGAAGTTAGAAGTGACAAGTACCACGCATGGTATAACATCAGAAGTTTTACCTCTTTCCAAGGAAAGATATATTCATCATTTTGATTTAATCAAAGAAGATATGTCCATCATTTTGATTTTTAAAATTTCCCAAGGATTAAATTGACTTTTAAGTTCTAATTTATTATATTGACCTGTTAAATCTACAAAGCAGAATGATTCAACTTCGTTCTTTTCAATTAAAAACTGTGAATAAGGTAGGGCATATATTTTGGCTCCTACAGCTTCAGCAAAATAGACGGCAAAGGGAAAAACTAAAGTAGGCTCATAATTGGGGGGGTGTTGCCAAATTGAGCTACTAAAGTCATCTCCTCCTATCCATCCCCCAACTCGAATTTTGTCAAACAAGCGGATTAAATCAATCGTAATTCCTTTTAAGGTATGGTCGCCATCAATATAAGCGAAGTCCAGAGACTCATGAGGAATTTTCTCAACTACCTCTGTTGTTTTACCACGTAAGATCTCTATTTTATCGGCTGCAAAACTAGTTTTTTCTTTTGTTTCTAAAAAAAATTGCTCAAAAGTATTATCATTCTTATTTGCTGGTTTCTTCCAATCCTCTAGGTGTCGCCAAGGGTCAATCATGTAATATCTTTCGATTGAATCGCACTTTTGGAGCAGTTGATAAGCAAAATCCCCTTTATAAACCCCTACTTCTGCCATGGTTTTAATCTTGCAAGATTCAACTAGACTAATCCACAGCTCAAATCTAGAGTCGGATTTTTCTAGACATTTTTCAACAATTTTTAGGGTATTCATCTTAATTAATTTTTTTACTGCGTTAGGATTTGGATATTATACTAAACCTTCTTTTTTGAGTCGGAACTTAGGTTAACCAGTAAATACATAACCTACAGACGTATTAGCGGTTTTAGCTATTGCAAATTGCGAATCGTACCATCTGGCATAATTGTTTCGTCGAATTCGGCTGAGGCTAGGTTAGCGTCTTCAATGTTTGCTTCGCGCAGGTTAGTTCTGGCTAAATTTGCTTGCGTCAAATCTACTCCTTCGAGGCTGGCTTCGGCTAAATTCGCTTCACTAAGGTCAGTATTATTCAGAATGGCATTATCTAAGTCTGCACCTTGTAAATTGGCGCCAGTTAAATTGGCACCAGTTAAATTGGCGTTTTCTAGATTAGCTTCAGTCAACACAGCATTGCTTAAATCTGCCCCTGTCAGAATAGCATCATCTAAATCTGCTTCGACCAAATTTTGACCACTTAAATCACATTCGGAACATTCTTTCGTAGACAGTAAACGGTTGGCTTCTTCAGATAAACTTGGCTCGGATACATTTGGAGTAGTAGAAGGCGGTGGAGTTGTCGCTTCTGGCTGTCGAACTCGTTCAAATACGACGCAGCTACTTAGAGAAATCAATGATGTCAGAGCGATCGCTCCATAAATTATCGGTTGTTTTAAAAAACTCATATTGTAAGTTGTCAGTTCTCGTTGATTCTACACTTAGCGTGAAATTCAAATATGACCAAAAAGTGACGAGTTTTTATTAGTAGTCTTTGATTAACTTTCATTCCCTAGACTATAGTTATTACAACAGATGGAAAAAATGAACGTTAAGCGCGTTAGTCCCTAATCTCAGCAAAGTGGATTAAGTGAGATAATAAAATTTAACAGGAAGTCTCCCGATCGCAAATCAGAAATTATGAAAATGATCGTTAAACTTAAGATTGAACGATTTGAAGAACAAGGACAAGAATATTTTGTTGCCACTAGTGATGATATACAGGGATTAGTTGCCGAAGGCAATACAGTAGAAGAAGCAGTAGCTATAGCAGAAGATCTTGCTTATCATTTTCTAGAACTTGATCGTCAGCAAGAAAATGTAATAACAAATTTCCAAGTAATGCCACAACAGTTTGAATACCCTTTAATTATTGAGGTTTAATGGGTAGATTGGCAGGTTTTTCTTATCGAGAGGTAACTCAAAAAATGCGTCAACTTGGGTTTTAATTTTATCGTTCTGGTAGGGGCGACCATGAAATTTGGATTAATCCAGTTACCAATTTAAGAACTGTAATTCCGCATCACAAAGAAATTAGAGAAGGAACTTTAAGAAATATTTTGAAACAAGCTCAAATTAAAGTAGAGGATTTTTTAAAAGCTTAATTTTTAACCCAAAATCAATTAAGATTAATTAGGTATTAAGTTGTGTAAAAACAAATCTTATCTCCTCATTGTTAATCAAACTTACAGGCGTAATGTGTAGCGTCTTAACAGAATATGAAATTACCCATTGTTGCTGTTATTGGTAGACCCAACGTCGGGAAATCTACCTTTGTCAATCGTTTAGCTGGAGATCAACAGGCGATCGTCCACGATGAACCAGGGATTACCCGCGATCGCACCTACCGCCCTGGGTTTTGGCTAGACCGCGATTTTCAGATTGTCGATACAGGTGGACTTGTCTTTGATGACGATACTGAATTTCTGCCCATGATCCGCCAGCAAGCTATGGCTGCTTTAGTAGAGGCGGCGGTGGCAATTTTTGTCGTCGATGGTCAATTAGGTTTAACCGAAGGCGATCGCGAGATTGCGGAATGGTTGCGTCGTCAATCTGTTCCCGTACTCTTAGCCGTTAATAAATGTGAGTCGGTTGAACAGGGACTGGCTCAGGCGGCGGAGTTTTGGGAGTTAGGCTTAGGTGAACCTTATGCTATTTCAGCGATTCACGGTAGTGGTACAGGGGAACTATTAGATGAACTCGTGACTCATTTACCCCCTGTGGATGAGTTGGTTGAAGATGACGAAATTAAAGTAGCAATTATTGGTCGCCCGAATGTAGGCAAATCCAGTTTGCTTAACGCTTTAACGGGGGAACAACGTTCGATTGTTAGTCCTATTTCGGGAACTACCAGAGATGCGATCGATATGATCGTACAGCGAGGTGAACAAACCTATCGCCTAATTGATACTGCGGGAATTCGACGTAAAAAAAATGTGGACTATGGGGCAGAATTTTTTAGCATAAACCGCGCTTTTAAAGCAATTCGTCGTTCGGATGTGGTGCTGTTTGTAATCGATGTTTTAGATGGCGTTACTGAACAAGATTTAAAGTTAGCAGGACGGATTATTGACGAAGGTAGAGCGGTTATCTTAATAATTAATAAATGGGATGCGGTAGAAAAAGACACTGGTACAATCAATGAGTATAAAAAAGAAATTATGTCTCGTTTATATTTCATGGAGTGGGCGCAAATAATTTTTGTCAGCGCCATGACTGGTCAACGGGTTAGTAAAATACTTGATCTAGTAGATACCGCGGCAGCAGCTCATCGTCGTCGTGTTACTACCTCCGTGATTAACGAAGTATTAGAAGAAGCTGTTAGCTGGCACTCTCCCCCAACTAACCGTCAGGGAAAACAAGGCAGAATTTATTACGGTACTCAGGTTAGTTCTCAACCACCGACTATTGCCTTATTTGTCAACGATCCCAAACGGTTTAACGATAATTATCGTCGTTATATTGACCGCCAGTTTCGCGATCAGCTTGGGTTTATCGGTACTCCTGTCCGTTTAGTTTGGCGTGGGAAGAAAATGCGTGAATTAGAACGAGGCGCCAATAAAGCGACTAAAGTTAAATAGATTTTGAGTGATGCGATCGCAATCGATTAAGAAAGTTAAGAAATTTCTTGATCGATTGCTCATTATATTAAAGGCAGATTAATTTTGACTTTCTGACAATCAATCAAAATTTGAATTTGGATAATTGTCATAGGCTTGATCATCGCCACGTAGATAGTAAATAAAACCCCATTTAACTTTGCCTATGCGGATTCTTTTTTTATTAAAATACCAGGTTACACTAGCAAGAGCTAATAAACCAACGGCAGCAAGAATGGAGAAAAAACTATTGTTTGTAACTAACAAAGATATCAATAGCGATGCTAACAAAGCTATCAATAAAAATACAGACCAAGAAATAATTAAGAAATTAATAGTGTTTTTTTCTGCAATATCTTTGTGAACATAAAAACTAGTGTTCTGGTCAGCATATAAAAAGAAAATTAACAAACCAATAACAATAAAAATTAAACAAATCATGGTGTTCACCTAAAAATAAAGAAAGCGATCTTGTCGTTAAAAACATTGCCAAGTACTTACTTTTTTAATTGAATTGTTCATGTATTTTATATTGTACCGTTTAAATACAAAATCTATACTCAGCCAATTTCTCAAAAGTAATTGGAGACATGAAATATTTCATCTCTTAACCATAAAATCTTGCTAGTTAAATATTTCTCAAACCTAACCTGTGCAATATATTAAGTCTTTTGTCTCGAGAGATAAATGACATCAATTACTTGATTATGTATAGTCAAAAATATATTTAAAATTGCTTTACTTTTCTAAACTTTGTTTAAACTTTGTCTCAACTTTGTCTAAGCTTAATATATGAGTTGCCTCTAAAAATACGAGAATTACGTGCTGACTATTTTTTGAGTCCTCAAAGAATCCTTTTACAACAAACTAATGTTAGAAACTATATTTGAGCCACTACAATATGGCTTTATGCAGCGATCTCTAATAGTTGCGGTTACCGTTGGGGTAATTTGTGCAGTAGTGGGTAGTTATTTGATGGTGCAGAGATTAGCATTACTAGGAGATGCGATTAGTCATTCGGTCTTACCAGGGCTGGCGATCGCTTATTTAGTCGGTGCAAATATCTTTTTAGGTGCGTTTATTGCGGGAATTATCAGCACCGTCTTAATTAATTTGATTAGCACCAGATCGAATATCAAAGAAGATACAGCGATGGGAATCGTCTTTTCGGCATTTTTTGCTCTAGGAATTACCCTAATTACCGTAGTGCAGAAAGACAATAAAATCGATTTAAATCACTTTTTGTTTGGTAATATTTTGGCGGTAGACGGCAACGAGGTGCGGGATACACTGATTATTGCTGGAATTGTGCTAACCGTAGTTTGTCTGCTATATAAAGAACTACTATTTTACACTTTTGACAAGCTGGGTGCGCAGGCGGTAGGTTTACCTGTAGGGTTATTAGATTTAGGTTTGATGGTGTTGATTGGTTTGACTATTGTCGCCAGTCTCAAAGCAGTAGGAGTGGTTTTAGTATTGTCATTATTAATTACTCCCGCTGCTAGTGCTTATCTTTTAGTAAATCGTCTGCATTTAGTGATGCTGCTGGGAATTTTAATTGGCGTGGCATCAAGCATTACGGGGATGTATCTTAGCTATTATTATAATTTGCCTTCGGGGCCGGCGATCGTCTTAGTCGCTTCTAGTATTTTTGTTCTGGCGTTATTATTTAGTCCCAGTCAAGGTTTATTAACTAACCCTAGTAAGGGTTGGGGCGAATCAGGTTTGATTAGAGAATTGAAAGGTCTAATTAAATAGGGTGCGAGTTAATTACAGCTAATAACAACCTAGACAAATGGCATTTCATAGCGATCGCTTTCCAGAATTGGCAGTCATCACCCCTCACACAAGAGATGGAGAGATTAGCCCAGCTACTTTTAACACCCGATATTATCGAACGTTTAAAGAGGATAGAAGAGGGATATA
>JBHJNW010000058.1:0-48819 GCA_050330395.1 Pleurocapsa sp. | reverse complement strand
AAGAACGCACCGCTGGTGTACCAGTTATCGTGCCAACGGTAGACGCTGGGTAGCCAAGTGCGGAGAGGATAACCGCTGAAAGCATCTAAGTGGGAAGCCCACCTCAAGATGAGTACTCTCATGGCAATTGCCAGTAAGGTCACGGGAAGAACACCCGTTAATAGGCGCTAGGTGGAAGAGCAGCAATGTTTGCAGCCGAGGCGTGCTAACAGACCGAGGGCTTGACCTCAAATTATCGACCACTGACTTAATTGACCGCAACTAGTGATTATTTTAGGCTCTTTCACCAGACACTCTAGATTTATGCAGTCTTGAAGGTTCACGAAAAACGTGAACCGCCAGTCTTCCTGGTGCTTTGAGCACAGTGGTCCCACTTCGACTCCATCCCGAACTCGATAGTGAAACGCTGTCGCGGCCAAGATACTTGGAGGGTAGCCTCCTGGGAAAATAGCTCAGTGCCAGGTCTATTTTTTTGTTTATAGTGTATGGTATTCGATACCATATACTATATGGTAGAAATCCCACCTTTACGAAACTATTAAAGGTGGGATTTTTTTTTGATTTAAAAAAGCTCAGAGACAATCAATATAATTATTAAAATAATTATATTGATTTATATTCTTGGCATTATCCAGTTATGCATCGATAATTGTCTAGAAGACTGAATATAAGAATATAAGCTTTGCTCGTCTCTCTAGGCGAAATAGTCGCCTTGGTTTTAGTTTACTGGTTAAAATATATGCATACTGCTTCCGCAAAAATCCTAGTCGTAGATGATGACCCAGCAATTCGCAATTTAATATTTCGTTTTCTGAGTCAAAAAGATTATCTGCTCGAGTGTGCTGTAGATGGTCAAAGCGCATTGAAAACTTTTGAACAATTTAATCCCGACTTAGTAATCCTAGATGTTAATCTACCAGATGCTCTAGGCTACAATTTGTGTGAAGAAATGCAGCGTCATACAGATGTTTTTATTTTAATGCTCACTAGTAGAGCAGATGCTGCTGATAAAAAAGAAGGATTTTTGAAGGGAGCCGATGACTATCTTACTAAGCCTTTCGATCTTCAAGAATTAGAGTATCGCGTCAAGGCAATTTTAAAAAGACAGCGAACAGTTACAACCTCTGAAAAACAACCTCTCATATTTAGCAATATGACTATAGATCCTGTTCGTAGAGAAGTAAAAATAAATGATCAATTAATTTTGTTAACGGCTTTAGAATTTGATTTATTGCATTTTTTAGCTACTCGCCCTGGAAGAGTGTGGCGCAGAGACGAGCTGATTCAAAATGTTTGGGATTATGATTATGTAGGCGATCAAAGGGTAGTTGATGTTCACATAGGGCAAATTCGCAAGAAAATTGAAATTGATTCGGCTGAACCATCTTTTATTCAAACTGTAAGAGGTGTTGGTTATAAATTTGAAGTAGACGCAAATTTAAATGCCACATAAAAAAGGCGAATAGTTTCGATGTCGTGTTGGTTAATGATTGTTATATCAAGACACGAATAACGGCTTTTTTAATTGCTTTTTTTTGCTCAAGGTCGTAATTCCAGCGTTCGAGAAACTCTTGGTATTCAACATCTACACCCTCAATGGTATCCTGTAATTTCTGTAGTTTATTCTGAACCAATTCTAATTTAGTCTGTTGAATCAAATTACTCGTGCGCTGATAAACTCTTTGCGATCCCTCAGCGTTTTTTGGATCATTATTACGAGTGTGAGTAACAATCATAGCTGAAGACATAGCTAAATTCTTGACTAACAGTTCGCTAGCTACCTCGGCAGAAAATTTTAATCCATTAATAATTCCTGGAGAAGGATGATCCGCTAAAGTCATTTCACTTGTTAAGTAAGATACAAAAAATCCTCTTCCCCCATTTTTTGTAGTTAATATTAAGGAAATTTCTTGTTTTATTTCAGCTTCGCTAAGCTCCTTAGCATTGATCCGCTCCATGAGGAATTGAGTCGCAGCGATCGCTTGAGAAAAAGAAAGCTCTTTTTGGGAAAATAAGTCGCTCATGTATTTAAAATTAGTCCTAATAAATTAAATGTAAATACCGAATTAATTAAGATTTAAGAATCTTGCCAGTGCTTGAACCATTGATGGCGGCCAGCGACGAATATTAATAATCCAGTCTAAATCTTGGTAGCGATTATCTAGACCTACTGCTGCCACCCAATTGCTCTCAGCTTCGCCTTGTTGTCCTTCAACCCATAAAGCTGCTGCCAGGGCAGCGCGCATATCTGAATACATAGGGTATTTACGAACCAAATTCCGCATATTACGGATAGCCTCAGAATGATCGCCGATTTGATACTGTACTAGAGAAGCATTACCCCGCGCCATAGCAAAGTTAGGAGCAATAATTGCTGCTTGTTGATAATCTTCTAAAGCCTCTAGCCAATTTTGTTGTCCTGCTTTGGCATTACCTCGATTGTTTAAAGCTACAGGATCTTCAGGGCTAATAGCCAATACGCGATTGTAATCTAAGATCGCTTTCTCCCACAGTCTTTTGCCTTCATAAGCAATACCACGATTGAGATAGGCATCAGGATATTTAGGGGCAATTTCAATAGAACGGTCAAAGTCGGCGATCGCTTCGGTAAGTTTATATTGACCAATGCGGACATTACCGCGATTACTCCACACAGCAGGATTTTGGGGAAATTTATCGATTAATGATGTCCAATAGGTTTCTGCTGAAGCAAAATCACCCCTTGTTGCTGCGCGAAATGCTTTCTCGGCAATTTTTTCTCCCTGAGCAATTTGTTGTTCGGTGAATTCCGCAATTTGTTTTGGTAATGCTTGAGCCGATTTAATCCAGCCATTTGAGATCCATATAGAGGAGATTAAAAATAGACTTATTAACCAACGCTTCATTAGGTTTCAATTCATTTAAGACTTTAATACCTAAGATATAATACTTATGACGAAATGCGGAAAACTTCATTAATAGCACGTGGCTGAATAATTGATGCTTGATCAGTTGGAGATATTAAAAAAATTGCCGTAGCTTTACACATCAAATCTAAAGAAGAGGTGTTGTTTGATCATCAGCGATCGCTAATTAATCAATTAAATAAATAACTAACCCTAATCTAGATTTACTGCTGCCAAAGACTAAGTTTTATCAACAAAATCTAAAAAAATAATGACAAAAATTGAAAACTGTGCGATATACGAAAAACGAACATAACCTAAATGGGATCAAAATAGTTTTTTTCGACTATGCAAGTACGTTTTTTAAGTCAACTGGCATTGTTCATTACGATATTAGCTCTGCCGCAATTGATAACTTCTACTTCTTCTTCTCAATCGATACTCTGTTCTTCAGTGCTGGCAGAAAATGTAACATCTTTAGGAGAAAATGGCGATGATGGAGAAATCGGCGAAAAAGGCATAAATGGTCGTAGTAGTGATAATTTGACAGTGTTTGCCGATGGCTCATCAATGACTTTAGACTTGGCGGGTGCAGAGGGTTCTCCTGGAGAACAAGGAGCTAAAGGTTATGATGCCGTTTGCGAACAACAAACAGAAACAGTAGGCAAGAGTCTGCGCGGTGCTGATGGTGGTAACGGTGGCGATGGTGGTGATGGGGGAATTGGCGGAAATGGTGGTTCTCTAACTGTTTACACTACTAATAAAGAACACCTCAAGCAAATTTATGTCATTGCGGCGGCAGGGGAAGGTGGCGCACCAGGAAAAGCAGGTGAAGGGGGAGTAGGTTGTAAATGCGATCGCCCGTATTGGAATGAAGAAACTTGCTTTGGTGAACCTGGTAGCTCGAACTATAGCTGTACTACCGAAGAATTCCAGTGTACCAATGGTTACCCAGGCAAACTAGGGCGAGATGGTCGAAAAGGCAGAGACGGTCAGATCGGAACTTTGACTTTAATCAATCTAGATAAATCTTTGGCTCCTGATTTTCCCGAAGTTACTGCTCCAATTAGCGAACTAAAAGGCAGAGGCTACACTTTATCCAGAAATATTTGGCAGAACAAAGACAATGCTTCAGCTTTGTTTGCTCCTGGTTCGATTATTGCTGACAAATATAAAGAATTAGTCGCTCGTCATGAGCATACTGTGCTGGTTGTCTGGGATGCACCCCAACCATTAGAAGAGTTTGGCGATCAAAAAATTACTCTTAGTCTTAAAGGAGAAGATGATGCTAATATTTTGTTGCCAGAAGATCTTTGGTTAGAAACCAAAAAAGTTAAGCGGGATAACCTGACCGAGTTATTTGTCTTCAATGCAGTTCATACCGATGATGTTGCCGATCTAAATATAGATGGTCTGTTTGGACAAGGAGTAAACTTAGAGTTAGATATCTTTGATGAAGCCGAAAAGTCAAATTTAATTGCGACCGACTTTTCAGTGAAATACCTGGTTGGCGAACCGTCAGAAAAGAAAAATATTTTTGGTGGTACTAGCACAACTTATCAAACCAAATATGAGGGGTCAGTTCCCCCACAAGCGATCGCCAAAGAGGGTAATTTATTTACCTTAAAGCTAGGAGAACTACCGATTCCCCCAGAATATCGTCAGCCAGGACTAAAAGTGGAGATTGAGGTAGTTGCCAAACGCTCTTTGGGGGAGAATTCCCAGGTAAAAAAACTATCTACCCGCACGACTATTGAGCAACCAGGTTTTTAGTCTTAGGCTTTAAAGATGGCAAAGAGTATCAATAGCAACCTCGATAGCTCGTTTAACAGCAGTATCTTTATTAGCAATAGCTATCGTTTCAGCTTCAGTTCTTTGTGCCACTACTGCACAGACACAAGCCGCGGTAAAACCATATACTCCAGCCATTTTTAACAGAGTTCCTGCCTCCATTTCGTAATTGAGAATATTCAATTGGCGATAGGTAGCAGTAATTCCAGTTAACCATGATTGAAGATGAAGGTTAGCCGAGGATTCGATCCTTTCTTGCCCTTCATAAAAAGTATCTACTGAGGCAGTAATGCCTAGATGACAGGGGATATTTAATTTCCGGGCAGTTTCAACTAAAGCTACAGTCAAAAACGGATCGGCGATCGCCGGATATTCAATAGGAGCTATATCTAAAGCTGCACCTTGGCGACATAAACAACCTTGGGATATAACCAGATCGCCTACTGGAATATAAGGTTGAATTGAGCCACAAGTGCCAACCCGAAGAAAGCATTTAATTCCCACCTGTACCAATTCATTTACTACGATACTTAACGAAGGAGAACCCATTCCACTAGTAGCAACTAAGATGGGTTTACCATTAGGCAGATTACCCAAATAACTATGAAGTCCTCGGTACTGCGAAAGAAGTTTGACGTTTTGTAAATAAGTTTGAGCGATGAACTGCGATCGCTCTGGCTCTCCAGATAATATGACCGTCTGGGGCGCATCAAGACCTAAATCTGACTGGCTAAAACCAATATGATGGTATTTCATTTCCGAAATATAGCTATAAACTTAAGACGATTAGGGTTAGAAAATATGTGTCAGGTTAACACTGATTATCGATCACCAATTACTATTGACTGATGCTGAAAGATGGTAACTCTTGAAAAATTTTCCACAATTGTCTCTAGCTGTCAAAAAAGCACTGTCGGTAAACATTTGCCTAGTGCTTTGTATGTCCATAGCGACGCTTTATTGAACCTCGACTCTGTTCTGAGAGACTATGAAAGTCAGGCGCGGAAATTAGTCAAAAATCTTAACCGCGCCACTATTATTAAGCTGGCTACGGATCGACCCAAAGTTTCTTATTTATATTATCCTGACTTTGATCGCGATCCTCATCCTCAGCTACATCAGAGTATTGTCGTAGATCTTGCCACCGAACAAGTTTCGGTTAGACAATATCACAATTCTCATAATCCGCCAATTCTGCATCGCAAAGAAACCTTTGTTAGCACAGACTATCCTCTCTATCAAATCTTTGCCGAATTAACCAAAAAAGAGGTGGCTTTAGGTTTGTTAGATAATTCTCACCATATTGGAACCCTACAGGAGTGGACAAGACTATTGTTACAGCAAGGCATATCTTTAGTTGGTCATCACGTTGCTTGTCCTCTCGACTCTCCCCTTGCCCGAAAGCAGGCTATTTTAATTGAGAGGCACAAAGCTGCTTTAAAACGTTCAGGACTATCTCGTCCTGTTAGGGTTGCCTTAGAAGCCGATTTGTTTAAGTCAGGGACTACCTTTTTTGACTATGGCTGCGGTTATGGAGAAGATGTTAGACAGCTCGAAAATCTGGGTTACTCTAGTTCAGGCTGGGATCCTTATTATCGCCCTAATACTAACCTTGCGCCTGCTGACATTGTTAACTTGGGCTATATTATTAACGTGATTGAAGACATAGCCGAAAGAAGACAAGCTCTGATCAAGGCCTGGGAATTGACCCACAAGGTACTGATTGTCTCAGCACAAGTCTTGGTAGACGATCGCCGTCGTGGCCTTGTGGCCTATGGTGATGGTCTAGTCACGAACCGCAACACTTTTCAGAAATATTATGAACAGGAAGAACTCAAACTATACATAGATCAGGTTTTGGGAGTAGAATCTGTTCCTGCGGGTTTAGGCATTTACCTGGTTTTTCGTCATGACGCTGAAGCCGAGTTTTTCAGAGCTTCTCGCTTATATTCTCGTCTGAGTACACCCCTTATTCAAGCTAAAGTCAGAAATTTTGAAGACTATCAAGAGCTATTGACCCCCTTAATGGATTTTTATACCAAACGAGGACGTTTGCCAGTTAAAGATGAATTAGAAACAGAAGCCGAGATTAAAGCTGAATTTCGTAGCTACCAGCGTGCTTTTAAACTAGTTCTTCAGGCTACCAATCGCGATGAATGGGCAGCAATTGCCGAAAAACGTCGTCAAGACCTTTTAGTCTATCTAGCACTCAGTAAATTTAGCGGTCGTCCAACGATTAGAAAACTTGCTCCTGAGATTAAAGCTGATGTCAAAGCTTTGTTTGGTAGCTACAAGCAAGCCTGTACGATAGCCGATATCTTACTAATCAACGTCGGAGATTTGAAAAAAATTGCCAATTTATGCCAAACCAGTGGCATTGGTAAACAGCTAAATAATGCGATCGCTATCCACGTTAGTGCATTAGAAAAACTGCCTCCTCTACTGCGACTCTATGAAGGTTGTGCCAGTCGTAATTTTTATCGCCTAGAAAACGCTAATATTATCAAGCTTTATTACAACAAACCTAAAATCACTTATTTGGTATATCCAGAATTCGATACTCAAGCGCATCCCGCTTTAAAGGCAACTATGGAGGTAGATTTACATAATTTATCTGTGACCTATCACGACATATCTGACGAAACTAACCCGCTGATTTTGCATCAAAAAGATGCTCTGGTTGCTCCTGACTACCCCAGTTACAAAAAGTTTGTTCGCTTAACCAAAAAAGAACAAAAGTCTGGTCTGTTAGAAAATTGTGATGCCATTCGCCGTCTTCATGGCTGGCTGCGTTGTCTAAAAGAACATGAGGTCAAGATCGAAGGACACAAGCTCAGTAATCAGTAACCAGTAATTAGTAATCACCCCTGCTTTGATAATTTTGCCACTACCATCGAGGTGAATTAGCCACAAATACTTCTGCATCTTTTTGACTTAAAGGCTTAGAGAAGAAAAAACCCTGCCCATATTCACATTGCAGCAGTTTAAGTTGTGCCAATTGAGAAGTAGTTTCGATTCCTTCGGCGATCACATCCATGTTTAACATATGGGCAAGAGTGACGATCGCCTTGACGATTGCCGAATTCTCGCCATTCGTCTGCATTTGACTGACAAAAGAACGGTCTATTTTGATGGTGTCAACAGGAAACTGATGTAAATAGCTTAAAGAAGAATATCCCGTGCCAAAATCATCGATACTAAACTGAATATTTTGCTTTCTTAAATTAAGAATAATTTCGGTGACCGTTTCCAAATTATCAATTAAAATACTTTCAGTAATTTCTAGCTTGAGAAACTTACCTTTTAAACCCGTCTGGGCTAGAACTTTTTCTACTTCCTGAATTAATTGTGGTTCACGAAATTGCTGGGCCGAGAGATTGACGCTCATTTTAATTGCTGGATGTTCGGGATATTTTAGTTGCCAATTGCGTGCAGTTTGACAAGCTTCTTTAAGCAGCCAATTACCCAAAGGAACTATTAAACCAGTTTCTTCACAAACAGGAATAAAATCGGCTGGACCAATTGAACCCTTAGTCGGATGATTCCATCTTGCCAATGCCTCAAAACCAGATAAAATACCTAATGCCAGCGAAGTAATCGGCTGATAGTATACTTCAAACTCTCCTCGTTCTAAGGCTCTACGCAGGTCTGTTTCTAGCTCTAGTCTTTGTAAAGCGCGATCGCGCAGAGAACAATCAAATACTTCATACCGTGCCTTACCCTGTTCTTTGGCACTATACATCGTTAGGTCTGCATCCCGTAAAATATCTTCTGGCTTATCATACCCCTGAGACGAAAGAGCAATACCAATGCTAGCGGTAGTAAATAATTCATATCCTTCAATATTAAAAGGAAAGGTGAGGGTTTGATAAATACTTTCGGCAACTAAGGTAGCCTCAGATTTGCTAGAAATATCTTCTAATAGAATCGTAAATTCATCTCCTCCCAAGCGAGCCACCGTATCCGTCGGGGCGATCGACTTTTCCAAACGACGGGCAATCTCAATTAGTAGCTTATCGCCGATTAAATGACCGACACTGTCGTTGACTACTTTGAATCGGTCTAAATCGAGGAACAATACCGCAAATAAATATTTGTCCTGACGCTGGCTTCTTTTGAGCTGTTGCTTCAAACGATCCATAAACAAAGCCCGATTGGGTAGTCTTGTGAGAGCATCGTGGAAAGCATCATGACGCAACTGTTGCTCCATCTGTTTGCGTTCGGTAATATCAACAATTTGATTGTTGAAGTGTAGCGGTTTTTTGCCAGCGTCGCACACTACCACAACCTTGAGCAAAGTATGGACTACGCGACTATCTTTGGCAATAAAACGTTTTTCAATTTGAAAATCTGATTCTGTACCCTCAATTAATTTTTGCTCTAAATGATGATGTGTTTCCCAGTCATCAGGATGGCTAATTTCAGCCAACGACAATTCTAATAGTTCTGCTTGAGAGTAGCCTAAAGCATCGCATAAAGCTTGATTTACTCGGGTAAACTCACCTTTGAGGGTACTAATTGCCATGCCAATAGGAGCCATTTCAAAGGTGAGGCGAAACTGTTCTTCACTTTTTTTGAGCGCCTCTTCAGCTTCTTTACGCTTAGTGATATCTTCAGCAATACCCACAAAACGATTAACTTTACCCATTACGTCACAGACAGGAAAAGCGCGAACTCTTACCAAACAGATTGATTGATCAGGACGAATGATGCGGTATTCTTCTTCAAAATCGTCTCCTGTTCTGAACTGAGTTTCAATAGTAGCGATCGCTTTAGACGAGTCTTGAGGGTGAATCGCAGATAGCCATGATTGGGGATTTTCATATAAACTCTGACAACTACGTCCCCAAACCTTTTCGTAAGTTGGGCTAATATATAATATCTCGTCTGTTTTGGCTGAAATGACAAAAAAAACTTCTCGGACATTTTCGGCAATCTGCCGAAAGCGTTCTTCTCTCTCAGTTATTTCCTGCAATTCTTTTTTCAACCTTTGATTTTCAGTCAGAACTTCTTCTACTAGGTTTAAAAGAGAATTCGGCTGTGGGAAAATTTCAGGTTTTTTTTCCAGCTCAGACATTAAAATTGGCAACAATTGCGGGAATTACCTTTCTATAATGCCCAAAAGCAATTGTAAACTAACATTCTTCTTGAAAGAGTAACAGCAAGCAGGAAGTTCGTTCAGCAACTAACTAACAGTACTGTGACTGACTAATTACCAATTGCTGATTACCATTCACTGTTGAGTTACGATTATGCCAAGTTTTGATTACTTTTCCCCTAATTTTCTGATTGTACCAAGGGGTATTAGCAGCAGGAGATTGAAGATTATTTAGCTCAACCTGCCAAGTTGATTCGGGATTGAACAATACTAGATCGGCAGTTTGCTCAGGCGCGATCTCCACCGATGCTTGCTGCATACATTGGCGAGGACGACTACTCAAAGCTTGCCACAGCTCTAGTGCCGACCATTTGCCACTGTTAACAAATTGCGACCATAAAAGAGGTAAGGCTAATTCTAAGCCAATCACCCCTGGAGGAGCTAAAGAGAAAGGAACAGTTTTTTCCTCATAAGTATAGGCTTGATGATCAATCGCGATCGCATCGATAATTCCCTGTTTGACACCATCAATTAAAGCAGTTTGATCTTGATTGTCCCCCAGTGGTGGTTCAAGGCGAAAATTTGGATCATAACTGCCGACGGCATCACTATTCCATAATAGGTGCATCCAGGTTGCACTCGCGGTTATCGGCACGCCTCTTACTTTAGCATCGGCAATTAACTCGACTCCTCTTTTAGTCGAGACGCGCATAATATGTACTGGAGTAGGAATTTTTGCCACAATCTCCAAAACTGCGGCAATCATAGCTGCCTCAGAAAAGCCAGGATTTCCTGACATACCGTAGCGAATTGATGCGTCACCTTCTCTGACTACTCCCTCCCCAGCTAATTCATTTTGATGAAGTGCGATCGCGATCGCCTTTTGCCAAGGTTGAACATATTCTAAAATTTGCCGAAAAACATTCAAGCTGCCCAAGTCGCCATGATAAACAAAACCAAATATTTCTGGGTTTAATTCTCCTAGCTCATTCATCTGCTTAGTAGCATTACAAGAATTACCCCAATAATGCAGTCGAGGTAAGCATATGCCCTGACTATTGCTGCTTAACAGCTCACTCTTTTGCTTGAGAGCAGTCAAAACTTCCACATTATCAATTGAAGGAAACGTGTCAGGTAAAATTCCCACTTGAGTGAATCCTCCCGCAGCAGCAGCTTGAGCTAAATTTAGTAAAGTTTCTCTCGCCTCATTGCCTGGTTCTGAACTATGACTGTAAAGATCTACAAGTCCAGTAGCCAAAACTAAGCCTGATTGACTAATAATTGAAGTTTGTGCAGGATAATCAGTTATTTGATCGGCGATCGCTTTAATTTTACCGTCAATAAGCAAGACATCAGCCAGTCGATCTGTTTTTCTCGTCGGATCGATAATTCTAACTTGTTGCAGTAATTCCATGCTCTTTTTAACTTCTTGGCTAACAACAGTTGACATTGTGTACAGCAAATCACCATAATAATAGTTTGTGTAAACTTTAGCTTCCAAATAAACTCTTGGCTAATGTTATCGTGATCGGCGCCCAATGGGGTGACGAAGGAAAAGGAAAAATAACCGATCTACTTAGTCGCTCGGCAGATGTCGTGGTACGTTCCCAAGGTGGAGTAAACGCAGGACATACAGTTGTTGTAGCTGGACAAACTTTCAAACTACACTTGATTCCCTCAGGAATTTTATATCCTAATACAGAATGTATTATTGGTTCTGGAACAGTAATAGACCCGCAAGTGTTAATCGAAGAAATAGAGCAGCTAAAGACTTTGGGAGTGACAGTAGATAATCTATATATCTCTCAGACAGCTCATGTAACCATGCCCTATCATCGCAAGATAGATCGAGCAGCGGAAGAAAGCAGAGGAGAATACAAAATCGGCACTACGGGTAGAGGAATTGGCCCGACTTATGCTGATAAATCAGAGCGGACTGGCATTCGGATTCTAGATCTCATGAACTCCGAACATTTGCATAAGCAACTTGGTTGGACGATTAATTATAAAAACGTAATTTTAGAAAAACTATATAATTTACCTCCTTTAGATCCAGAGAAAGTAATTAAAGAGTATCTAAAATATGCTGAGTTTTTGAAGCCTTTTGTCATCGATAGTTCACTCAAAATTTATGAAGCGGTACGAGAGAAAAAAAATATTCTGTTTGAGGGAGCGCAAGGAACTTTACTTGATTTAGATCATGGTACTTATCCTTATGTTACTTCTTCTAACCCGATTGCAGGAGGAGCTTGTGTCGGCGCCGGGGTAGGTCCTACTACTATAGACAGAGTAATTGGGGTTGCCAAAGCCTATACTACTCGAGTTGGAGAAGGCCCATTTCCCACAGAGTTAAAAGACAACGTTGGTGAATTGCTAGGAAATTTAGGAGCAGAATTTGGTACTACTACTGGTCGTCGACGTCGCTGTGGTTGGTTTGATGCGGTGATTGGCCGTTATGCCGTAAGGATCAACGGTTTAGATTGTCTGGCAATTACTAAACTAGACGTACTAGATGAGTTGGCAGAAATCAAAGTCTGTGTAGCATACGAGATTGACTGCGAAATCTGTAATCACTTTCCAACCAACGCCAGTCATTTTGCCAACTGCCAACCAGTCTACAAGACTCTACCAGGATGGCAACAGTCTACTACTGGCTGTCGTTCTCTATCAGATCTGCCTGAAAAAGCGCTGAACTATCTCAAATATCTGGCTGAATTGATGAAAGTTCCGATTGCCATTGTTTCTGTAGGACCAAGCCGCGATCAGACAATTATTATCGAAGATCCTATCCATGGTCCTAAAAGAGCTTTGCTTGATGCAGACGGAATTCCTGTAGGCTAAGCCCAGCTAAATACTAATCAAGATGGTGAAAGCTAGGAGTCGTCTTCATTAGTAAAAACTTTTAACCGTATTAGTTAACATCAAATCAATTTAAAATTATGAACATATCCGTAGAATGCAAATCTAGACCCGAAGGAAGCAAGCCCAAAGCATTACGTCGCGAAGGATTGATCCCTGTAGCTTTGTATGGGCATGATGGAGCTAACTCTGTATCTCTTACCATTCCTGCCAAAGAAGCGCAGCTATTATTAAGAGACGCAGCGATCAACAATACTTTAGTTGACATTAATGTTCCCGACATTTCTTGGCAAGGCAAGGCTTTAATTAGAGAAGTGCAGGCTCATCCTTGGAAAAGAACTTTGCATCATCTCAGTTTCTTTACTGTTTCGGCTAAACAACAGGTAGAGATTGTTGTCCCAGTAATCTTGGTAGGTAATGCTGCTGGCACAAAAGAAGGAGGTATTGTCGAGCAAATCATGACCGAACTAAATATTAGCTGCGCTGCTGATAGTATTCCTGAATCGATTGAAATTGATGTCAGTAATTTTGAAATTGGTAGTATTCTACACGTGGGCGAAATTGCCCTTCCCGAGGGAGCTGAGGTTTTGGATGATCGAGATCGCACGGCAATTGCTGTTGTTTTACCTTCAAAACCTGTGGAAACAGAAGCAACAGGAGAAACAGGAGCAACAGAAGTAACCGAACAATCTGCTGCTGCCAAAACAACGGAAAACTAGTTTATTGTGGATGTAGTGTTTGGCAACGTCAGCTAACTAATTAACAATCATCAACACCAGAGATATATAGTATATGTCTCTGGTGCTTGTTTTATTTAGATTTTCTTGAGCGGCTCAATAGTTTTATGATGGTGTAATGGTGAACCCATTCTACGGTGAAATAATTTTGGACTGATGCACAATTAAACGATTTCCTACAGGATCGTAAGCATAAATTTCTTTGCCATGAGAAGCTTCAATAACTTTTCCTGGCGGTGGATAACCTAAATCCGAAATATCGGCGATCGCCTGTTGGAGATCTTCTACTTCTAAGCATAGGCTCATACTACTGTTATCGTTATTAAACTCGGACTGACGCTCTAGTTTTGGTTTAAAAATACTAAAACGAAGCTGTTCTAATTCAAATTCGGCATAAACGCCAGGACGATAAATAGTCGGCTGTCTTTGGAAAAGCTGGTGATAAAATTCAACTAATAGTTCAACTTCATCACTGGCAATAGTTATAAAAATATCTCGGTAATTAAATTTCATTGAATAATCAAAGTAATCAAGTATTAGTTTTTATATAGACTATAATGAGCTGTTTTTACACTGTCAAAGTTTAAAACACTGATTATTTGGCTCAATAATCAGTGTTTTTTGAAGCTCAAAAATTCCCGATAAACATAAAACTATTAAAGCGAATTAAAGTTAACTCTAATAGTCTTGTATTTTAAATTACCTAAAAAATTATGAGTTTCTTCACTTCATTAAATCATCATTTTTTAGAAATCAATTACACATAACTTTGACTATTATGGTTACAACTTAATTATCTAATTAAGGTTCGTGACTTTGAATTAAAAATCTGATATATTTTTCTCATTTAATAAAACTATACTTGCCTAAATTTAAACTATAACTATAAGTTAATTTAATTAAAAAATATATAAGATAATGATCAAAGTCTTAATAGCAGATGATCAAAGAACAGTTCAGGAAATTTTGACCAGTTATATTAAATCAGAGCAGAGTCTAGAACTTATTGGTTGCGCCAATAATGGTCAAGAAGCCATAGATTTAATTAAGATACATCAACCTGATATTGTTTTGATGGATATTGAAATGCCGATCATGGATGGATTGACAGCCACTCAAATCATTTCCGAGCAATATATTAATACAAATGTATTGATAATTAGCGTTCACAATGAAGACACTTATTTAAATACTGCTTTACAAGTAGGTGCGAAAGGATATTTAAAGAAAAATACTCCAGAAAAAGAGTTGATTAACGCTATTTATTCTGCCTATAAAGGTTACTTTCAACTGGGGCCTGGTTTGTTAGAACAGTATCTTCATAAAGTTACTCAATCGCAATCTAATTCGCAAGATATAGAGCAGCTAAAATCAGTAATACTTCAACAGTCAAAGTTGCTTGATAATTTAAACAATGGATCTGGCGATCGCTTTAAAGCAGGTAACAGTAATGCTAGAAATACGAGAGCTACTAGGAATAACTCTCTCGAAAATAAGTGTAGTATTTTGGAAAAGCAAATATACTCTGTTTCTCAGCGTCTAGATAAGCTCAACCAAAAGATAAGTTATCTTCAACAGCTTTGCGGACTGGCAATACTCTGTAGTGCTTTATTAGCAATAGCGTTCTTATTTATATTTTCTATGTCATAGTTTTTTGACACTCTGGTCGTGGGACGCGAAGGATTCTGCTGAGCAATAAGATTAAAATTAACAGTATTAGCCTCTGAGCGAATTCTGACTTCTGATGTTATATGCTAAAGCACTAACTGCGTGTCGTCCTTTAGGACTAGCTAAGCGATCGCCCTTGTGGCTTGTACTAAAGTACTAGCTTTGCGTCGTCCTCGAATGAGGGTACTTCTGACTTTCAAGCCTGGTGTCTAACCAGAATTTAGTAAACTACTTGCCAAGCAGCTTTACTGCACCAATACCGCCAAAATATAGAGCTAAAACTGCACCAGCTAATAGAGACTGGGTTAAAGGATCGGTAGAAGGAGTTAAGATTGCACCCATAACTACTGAGCCAAGCACTACATAACGCCAACCAGCGAACATTTGCGCCGAGGTAACAATTCCCAAAAAACCTAAAATAAGCTGCACAATGGGAATTTGAAACGCTAAACCAGTGCTAAACAATAATAATAAGACAAATTCAAAATATTTATCAATTGACCAAGACTGTTCTACTACGTCACTACCATAGTTAATAAAGAAATTGAGAGCAGCAGGAATTAAGGCGATATAGGCAAAAAACAACCCAGCAAAGAAGAGAATACTTGAGCCAAAAATAACAGGAGCAAGTAAACGACGCTCTTTTCTGGTTAACCCTGGTAAGACAAACTGAACAATCTGATACAAAATAAAAGGACTAGCCAAAACCATACCACTGTAGCCAGCTACCTTAATCGAAACAAAGAAAAATTCTCCTGGAGCAAGCTGTAAAAATTTGACTCCTTGGGCGGGTACTTCTAGAATACGAACCAAAGGTCTGACGAAGATAAAGCAGCCAATAGCAGCGATCGCCACGGCAATTAAAGCATAGAAAATACGCAAACGCAGTTCTTCTAAATGCTCGAATAGAGACATCTCCACTTCATCAGGAAGTTCATTGAGATAGTCTTTTTGTCGATCTTGAACAGAAGTTTCTAAATTGGATGGTGACATAAGACATAAGGATGGTCAAAAAAAAGCTGATTATTTAAGGCAGTCGTAGAACCAGTCTAGATAATTATATCTTTCTTCCACATCTCTTATTTTCTCCCCTTGCTAAAATTCGGCGATCGCGAATTGGCTACTGCTTGATGGTGGAATAAATCTATGATTAATTACTTATCCAAAAGTTCTAATAATGGTATCTTGCTTAAGGCTGGTCAAATAAGGATTAGCAAATATTGATATTTGAATTAAGCTTATAACTCCTTTGAGGTAATTTATGACACAATACGATGTGTACGCTCTTGGTAATGCCCTACTAGATATTGAGTTTGAGGTATCACCTGAAGTATTACAAAATCTAGGCATTGATAAAGGCGTAATGACCTTATTAGATCAAGATGCTCAGGATAAAATTGTCAGTAACTTGGCTCAATATGACCAAAAACGCTCTTGTGGTGGCTCAGCAGCCAATACCCAGATTGCTGTCAGCCAGTTTGGTGGTAAGTCATTTTATTCTTGTAAGGTTGCCGATGATGAGCCAGGAAAATTTTATACTCAAGATTTAATTGATTGTGGTGTAGCAACTAACTTAGAAAACCAACCTGCTCAATCAGGAGTGACAGGCAAATGTTTGGTATTCGTGACTCCCGATGCCGATCGAACCATGAATACTTTTCTCGGAATCTCAGGCGGATTCAGTCATCATGAATTAGTCCCTGAAGCGATTAAAAACGCTAAATATATCTATATTGAGGGCTATTTAGTTAGCGGAGAGAGTAGCAAGCAGGCAGCAATTAAAGCTAGAGAAATTGCTCAGGCTGCGGGGAATAAAGTGGCATTTACCCTGGCAGATCTCAATATGGTGAAATTTTTCAAGTCAGGCTTATTAGAAATTATTGGTTCGGGGATTGATTTTTTGTTCGCTAATGAAAGTGAAGCTTTATTGATGGCAGAAACTGAAGATTTTGAGGTAGCAGTAAACTATCTCAAAACTTTAGCGAAAGGGTTTGCGATCACTCGCGGTGCAGCAGGTTCGGTGATCTTTGATGGGACGAAACTGATTCACATCGACCCGTTTCCAGTTAAGGCGATCGATACTGTTGGTGCAGGAGATATGTATGCAGGCGCATTTCTCTATGGTATTACCAACGGCATGAGTTATCCAGAAGCAGGACGTTTGGCTTCTTTGGCTTCGGCACAAATAGTTACTACTTTGGGCGCACGGATGAAAACAGAAGACGTACAGGCTCTTTTAGAGCAAGCTAAAGCAGCTTAAAATAGTAGGGTGCTTTAGCTGGTTCTTACAAGATTATTACTCTCAAGATTAGGGCGATCGCTTTGGGAAAAGATTAAGGGTGATCGTCTGGCTAACAGTAATTTATGATCATGCACTAATCGTGAATTAATTATCCTACCTGGAGAAACTGAGGGTAATTAGCCAATAGATCACTAGGATCTTGATAAATTGCGACACAACCAGCTTCGGTTAAGGTTTGGGCAGTAAATCCACCACAAAGAACGCCAATAGTAGTTAGAGAAATCTGGTTAGCTGCGATCGCGTCATAAGGACTATCGCCAACAACCATAACTTCTTCAGTTGATTGATCTGGTAATTTCTCGAAAGCAGATTTAAAGATATCTGGTTCTGGTTTTGAGTGTTCGACATCATCAGTAGTTGTAACACCATCAATTAGGTTTTCAATCTCCAGTAGCTTTTGATAGTGAACAACCGTTTCTTTCCTCGCCGAAGAAGCCAGCACGATTTTTATGTCATCAGCTTTGAGCCTTTCAAACAACTGTTTTACTTGCGGAAAAGGCTGCACCTTGGCTAATAGATTATCTTGATAATATTGCTTACGGTATTGAGCAATATCCGACTCTAAATTTTTAGCTTCAGCTGTGGACAGTAAATCTTCAATAATATAAGTACTGCCTTTACCTATTTGCTGACGCAGTTTCTCAAAGGGGAAATCATAACCGTATTGCGCGAAGGCTTTAACCCAAGCTTCAGTATGGTAATCAACCGAGTCAACTAATGTACCATCCAAATCAAAAATTATGGCTTTAATCATTACTTTAATCATTAATAAGTTAATTAATTAAATTTCTTAAATATTACTAAGCAAGCTCAAAATTCCCTAATATTCCCGCGTAATCCTGCATCTTTACTGACAATTTATCGATAATATTTATTGCCAGCCTCCAGCTAAAGTTAGATTAATTTTTCGTCTTATATATTTGCAAATGGTTTAAAGCTTGCTTGCTACTTTTATCTAAGCCATCAAAACCAAGGTAGCAATAGCAGCAAGGAGAAAATTACCGCACTTAAAATTGCTGCTACAGGAAGAGTGACTACCCAAGCCAAGACTACCGACTTAATCGTCTCCCAACGCACATCCTGGTTACGAGACATCAACCCAATCCCGATCACGCTACCGACTAAGGCATGAGAAGTAGAGACGGGTAAGCCAATGCGAGAAGCAATTAAAATAGTTGTAGCGGTGGCAATTTCGGCACAAAAACCCGTACTGGGAACTAAAGAAATAATATTTTCTCCTACGGTGGCAATTACGTTTTTACCCTGTACAGCTAAACCCGCAACGATGCCCACTCCACCCAATACCAGAATCCACAGCGGAATATCTAAACTGCTGATCGGCACTGCATTTGTCTTAAGAATAAAGACAATAACTGCCAAAGGCGCGATCGCGTTACCAACATCGTTGGAACCATGGGCAAATGCTACAAAACAAGCACTCAGCACTTGAAACTTTGCCATGACTCTTTCTAAAATGCGAATTTCAATGTTTTGCTGTCGATAAGTTTGAATTCGATTCCAGCCATAATAAGTAATTCCCCCAGTAGCCAACAGCCCAATACTTAAGCCAAGCGTTTGTTCGGGCAATGCCACGTAATTAAAAACGGGGAGTTGAATTAGCGTCGGCAAGACAATAATGCCAAAAACGCTAACTAAAGCTGCGCTTAACCAAGGAGTCCATTCTAATAACTGCTGGAGGATATTATCTTGTTCAAATAGCCAGTAACGCAGTAAGCTATATAAACTAGCTGCCACAATTGCGCTAATTACAGGAGTGACAATCCAACCCAGACAAATCATGCCAATATTATTCCAGGCGATCGCCTCTGTGCCAATAGCTACCCAACTAAATCCCGCGATCGCACCTACTACGGCATGAGAGGAAGCGACGGGTAAACCTTGACTAGTGGCAATCTGTAACCAAATACCACAAGCAAGTAATACCGCAATCATGCCCACCAAAAATGTCTGAGGAGTATCGACAAATAAACTAGGATTAGCAATTTTTGTCGCTAATGTCGCTGATACCTGTTTACCAAATATAACCGCCCCCGTAAACTCTAAAATTCCTGCCAGAATAATTGCCTGAGTTAAAGTAATCGCTTTTGAACCAACCGAAGTTCCCATGGAATTGGCAACATCATTAGCACCTAGATTCCAAGCGACATAAGTAGCCAGTAAAGAAACCAAAATTAGCGGGATAATCAAGTTACTAGAAAATAAATCCATACTTTTAAAAGTTAAGCAAAAGGCAATAAAAATTAGAATAATCGCCAAACAATCGCTAAGTAATAGACTTCAGGCGTAAATCTCAATTTCCAGAATGAAAAACAAAAATTAATCAATACCAATCGGTAACTGCGATACCCTAGATCGAGTGATTTATTAAACTTTTTAAGATATTTACTATGACATCAACCGTTGAAACTAACAAGCGTACTGTTCGCATCGGCACTCGCAAAAGCCAGCTTGCTTTAGTACAAACTTACTGGGTAAAAGCTGAGTTAGAAAAACATTTTCCGAAGATCCAATTTGAAGTCGAGGAAATGAGTACCAAAGGCGACAAAATTCTCGATGTTCCCCTGGCAAAGATTGGTGACAAAGGATTATTCACCAAAGAATTAGAAGTGGGAATGCTGACTCATCAAACTGATTTTGCCGTCCATTCTCTAAAAGATTTGCCGACTAATCTACCTGAAGGACTAATGCTAGGCTGCGTTACCAAAAGAGTCGATCCTGCTGATGCTTTAGTCGTGCATGAAAGGCATAAAGATAAAGAATTAGCAACTTTGCCGCCAGGGGCAGTAATTGGCACGTCTTCCCTCAGACGGTTGGCACAGCTACGCCATCATTATCCCCATCTAGAATTTAAAGACATTCGCGGTAATGTCAATACTCGTTTAGCCAAGTTAGATTCAGGAGACTATGACGCAATTATCTTGGCGGTAGCGGGATTACAGAGACTTGACTTTAGCGATCGCATTCACCAAAATATATCGTCCGAAGTTTCGCTGCATGCGGTAGGACAAGGGGCATTAGGCATTGAGTGCCGCGAGGGGGATGAAGAAATTTTGGCAATTTTAAAAGCGATCGAAGATGCTGACACTAACGCTCGCACTACAGCAGAAAGAGCATTTCTGAGAGAATTAGAAGGCGGTTGTCAAGTGCCAATTGGCGTAAATACTAGTATTGATGAAAACAATATTTTGACCCTCAAAGGAATGGTTGCTAGCCTTGATGGTCAACAATTAATCAAAGATACAGTAAGCGGTAACCGCAAAGAATCAGAACAATTAGGTAAAGATTTGGCAGCGAAATTACGAGAACAAGGAGCAGGTGATATTTTAGCAGAAATTTTTGCTGAAGTGGGTCGTAATTGACGTAAACAACATTGGTCAGAAGTAAAAGCTTGGAAGCGACAGTGTTCGTTCCTCAATTTGGATTGTCACTCCAATTAGTTTCCTCACGATGACTGGTTTTAAGTCAAAAGTCACATTGTCCTAAAGGATAAGCTTCGCAAATGCTAAAGTACATTGTACCCTTGTCCTAAAGGACGACACGCAGGTAGTGCTTTAGCATACCGCTCCGCATATGTTACACACCTTCAGATATCCTGCGGGAAGAGCAAAAGTCAAAATGTTGATCAAGACTTGCCATAGCTTTGGTTATTCGTCGAGTTTTTAGGGGAAATGGCTATAAATGACTATAGTAGATAATTTCTTTGACTGTAGCTCAATTATCGAGTATCACATAGTAGTCTAATTAAATTTTTTGAATTGTTAATGATGAATATTAAAACATTCGCTGTTCCACTATTTGTAGCTCTATCTTTAATTTTTGGAGCTTGTGCAGAGCAAACAGAAACTCCTAATACTACTGTAGATGATACATTGCAACAAGATGCCGAAGATGCTGGTAACACTGTCGAGCAAGGTGCAGAGGATGCTGGTAACACTGTCGAGCAAGGCGCACAAGATGCTGGTAATGCTGTCGACGATATGGGGGATGATATGCCAAGCGACAATCCATAAAAGAATCCATAAAAGGCTGTTGCTCAAATTTTCTTCAACTCTGATTAGTTGAACGAGATAGCTGATAATATCTTGATTAGGAACATAGGTATCGGATGAGTTGTGTACTATCTGATACCTATTTTTAATTATTTAATTGCGGATCACATATGACTAATCTGTTTACTTATGCTAAATGGTCGGGAATTGCCACTATTATCTGTCTGGTTGTAGCCATCATCTCATTTATCGTCGGTTGGGGCTTTCGCTTCCGACTAGTTGGAGTGACTAGCTTTATGGGAGTGCTTACCGCTGGAATTTTTGCTTTGGGTTTAGGTTTGTTTCCTCACACCGAAATTCCAGGAGCAGTGCGCTATTCTTTAATTTACGATAGCGGTGCAAATCAAGCAGTAGTAGCCGTCGCTCCTGATATAGAGAAATCTGCTATTGAACCGACATTAATTCAGGCTGCCAGCGATCTATACTCTTATGGTAGGACAGGCGTAGGCGGAAATAATCAGTTTATTGTTAAATTAAGAACTGTACTGCACCCTCAAGAAGGAGTATCCCAGCCTCTGTTTTTAGGCGAAGCTAAGCGATCGCTGATTGACCGAGGTAATGAAGATATAGAGATTGAGGTATTCGAGCAGAATTTAGCCCAGCTACCTTCGTCTCTCTAGCAATAGCAAGAGTAATTGAACCATTTCAAAGATATGAGCAAAAAAGCTACCACAGCATCAACTACAATAAGTAGTTACACACCTTTGGCGATCGCCCCTGCTAGGGTATTGCGGGGCGAAAACTGTCTGGCTAATTCAGGCAGGGAAATTGCTAAATTGGGTATTCGTCCCCTAGTGGTAGGCGGACAAACTCTCAAGGCGATCAAGCCGATCTTAGATCCTGTCTTGAAAGCAGAACAGCTAATTAGTCAGTCTGCTAACTATCGCCCTGACTGTGCAGAATCTTCCCTCGCCAGGTTGAAAGATGCGGTTCAACAGCATCAAGCTGATTTAATCATTGGTGTGGGTGGTGGCAAAGCTGTGGATCTGGCAAAATTACTGGCTCATCAAGTGAATTTGCCCGTGGTTACTGTTCCTACTTCTGGTGCTACCTGCGCTGCTTGGACAGCTTTATCTAACGTTTATTCGGAAATAGGAGCATTTCAGTACGACGTAACCCTCAGTCGTTGTCCAGATTTATTGATTCTCGATTATGGTTTGGTACGTACTGCCCCCCAGCGAACTTTAATTGCGGGAATTGGCGACGCGATCGCTAAATGGTATGAAGCTTCCATAAGTAGTGGCGATTCGACTGCTACGTTATTAATTTCGGCAGTACAGCAAGCGCGAATTTTACGCGATATCTTATTCCAAAAATCGGCGATCGCCTTGAATCAGCCTGATAGCGATGAATGGCGCGAAGTAGTCGATGCGACAGTGTTACTGGCTGGTGTAATCGGCGGCATTGGCGGGGCAGATTGTCGCACCGTGGCAGCCCACGCAGTTCATAACGGTTTAACTCACTTACTGGCAGCCCACGACTTGCTACATGGCGAAAAGGTAGCCTATGGTATTCTAGTCCAGTTGCGCTTAGAAGAAATGATTCAGGGAAATCAGCTAGCTGCCTCTGCCAGAATGCAGTTGTTAAAGTTTTATACCGACATTGGCTTACCCAAAACTTTAGAAGACCTAGGATTGGCAGATATTAGTTTGGCTCAACTACGGCAGGTTACGGCGATCGCTACTCACGCACAGTCAGATCTACATCGACTGCCTTTTAAGGTATCTCCCGAACAGCTAGCAGCAGCCATGGTATCTACCATGACGGAAAGCATCACAGCAAGTGTCAAGAGATAAACATCAAGCGACGACATGCGCTTTGACAATCTTGGCATTTAATTTAGTCAAGCCGAAATAATTCATTGAATCTAATGACTTAAACTTTAAGTCATTAATCTTTAAGATAAGTTGTCTTTCAGCAAAACTTATCTTAAAGATTAATGTTTAAAGCCAGTTTATGTGGAAATAAATTAGTGTTTTTGATAGTATGTGTTAGCCCAAATAAAAATAAGTGTTTTTACCGAATTATAAATACTTAAATCAACCTAACCTTGATTCATGTCTCGACGGCCTCTCCGATATAATTAGTCGCCAAATAATTAGCTAAAATTTAGACCTGAAATGTTACATAAAAGACCTAATTCTGTAGTTACCTTAGCCATACTACTAACCTTGTTTGGAGTATCTAAACCTGCTAAGGCATTCCTTCTAGCTCAGTCAGATGCAGCCCCTACAACTTTTACTGTTCCTGACGAACTTAACGAGGAGGCGAAAATACAGATTGCAGCTTCTGATAGTAGTCGTAGCATTAACCAAAGTTTAACGGAAAACTTCATTGCCAAATATCCTCAGGCACAAGTCAAGCTAGAAACTCAAGCTTCAGATATTGCCTTAAACAGCTTATCAGCAGGAAAAGTAGACCTTGTGGCAATTGGTCGTTCTTTAACCGCCCAAGAAAAAGCTCAAGGATTTGTGGCAGTTCCTGTTAGCCGAGAAAAAATTGCGATCGTTGTCTCTAACAGTAATTCTTATGATGGCAACTTAACTATTGATCAATTTGCGCAAATTTTTCGAGGAGAAATTACCGACTGGTCTGAGTTGGCTGGCGCACCAGGCAAAATTAAGCTAGTAGATCTACCCGATAGCAACGACACTAGACAGGCTTTTCCTAACTATCAAGTCTTTCAAGCAGGCAAATTTAGTACAGGTTCTAATACGGTAAAGTTGGAACAAGATAGTACTGACGCAATGATTACTCAATTAGGCAATAACGGAGTGGGTTATGCTGTTGCCAATGATGTGATCGACCGTGATGATGTCAAGATCTTAAGCATGCATCAAACTCAGCCTGATAATCAAAAATATCCTTTTTCTCAGCCTTTTAGTCTGGTATATCAGGGGACTCCTAGCGAGGCAGTACAAGCATATTTGGGCTTTGCCAGCGCAGAAGGCGGCGAGCAGGTAATTGTTAAGCGAGTAGGTTCTCTAGCGGCGGCTGAAGATGTGTCAGTTGCTAATAGTTTGGCGGATAACTCAGCGGACGATAGTAGTAAAACTAACGCACTGGCAACTAACCCTGAGGTAGCAGATAGTGGCGAGATTAACCCTGAGGTAGCAGATAGTGGCGAGATTAATCCTGAGATAGCAGATAGTGGCGAAATTAATCCTGAGATAGCAGATAGTGGTTCGGCTAACCCTGAGGTAGCAGATAGTGGTGAATCTCTTGCCTCAGATAATTTAAACGTAGATGGAGAAGCAACTCCCGAAGCCAAAATCGCTAGTAGTGACGTGGGTACACCTAATGCTGTCGAGAGTGAAGTACAAATTGCTCAAAGTGACGTGGCTGCACCTGATGCTGTTGAGAGTCAATTGGTTACACCCGATTCGGTAGACGGCGAAACAACTCCAGAGGCAGAAACTACCGAAACAAGGAGCAGGTGGTGGTGGTGGCTACCTCTAATCATTGGAATTCCATTGTTAGGAGTGATCGCCGCTTCTGTTGCAAGTCGTAAGAGGAGCGATCGCGAACCAGCGATCGGCAATATCCCTGATGCTGATTCTCCCAATGGAGGCACGAGTGGATCGGGTACTCCTGGTGATAATGATCTATCAACGGTGGGTGCCAATGCATCAGGCTTAGATAACGTTACTAGCAACGCCTCGGGAATAGGCAATGCTGCTATTGCTGCTACAGGAGGTACTGCCCTGGCAGGAGGTGCTGCTACCAATTTTGTAGGTGGTAGAAATCAAACCGAAGGCGATCGCGATCTCGATGCCATTGATTTAGCAGAAACTGAGCCAGTTACCGAAATACCTTCTAACCCCGTTAGTGAGTTCACTGGTCAAGAAACAAAATTGCAAATTATTGATCAGCCAACCCAACTCCAAACTAATGCTGATGATGAGATTAATTTTACTAGTTCTGGAGAAGATCTGTCTCAACCAGATGGTATAGCAATGGCGGGTGGTGTAGCACCAGCTTCAGAATTATTGAGCGATCAAGAAACCTCTACAGATGAAATGACGACTAATCCTGTAGTAGAAAATGAGGATGTAGTTGATTTTCCAACCGATATAGACGTTTTACCACAGCCGACTAATTCTCAAACCATAGATCTAGCTGACCAAAATTTGAGCGAGGTTAAATCTGAGCGAGTTACTGAAGCCGATCAAGTACCTGAAACTAATATTGCTAGAGAGTTTAGAGGAGACTTTGTTCTAGATGAAGAAACCAAAAGAATACCTTCGTTGGAATCAGAGGTAAATACTTCCACTGGTATAGACAGTACTCCTGAAACTGTTTCAGATGAAATAGGTGACTCAACTAGTCCTGAACCCGAACTCGACCTTGACTTTGACTTATATGATGATGAAGACACTGCTACTGACGCAGATTCTGGACTAAACATCGGCGCTCGCGAGCGCACTATCCAAGCAGGAGGTGCAGCAGCATTAGGTGGCGCAGCAGTATCGGGATTTTTCAATCGAGGACAAGACACTGAGCAAACTGAGCAATCGGATGATGTTCAAGAATTAGATGATATTAATACTTCTTTAGAAACTACTCATAATGAGTTTAGTGATCGTGTTATCGCTGATGCGGATATTGAAGCTATTTCTGGGAGTGCAGACGACAGTACTCTGGAAGAAATAACCTTTGATGAGGCGGACAACGCGACAGATTTTAGGTTAAATGAAACTATTCTTAATCAGCCTGAAACTAGTTCTACAACTGATTTCAACCTAGAAGATGTTAGCTATGAGCAGCAAGATAATTCCTTTAACGCTAGTTTAGAATCAATAACTTTTGATGAGGCGGACAACGCGACAGATTTTGGATTAAACGAAACTATTCTTAATCAGCCTGAAACTATTTCTACTATTGAATCTATTTCTGGGAGTGTCGACAACAGTACTCTAGAAGAGATTACCTTTGATGATAATGAAGCTATTCTCGATGAACCTGAAACTAGTTCGACAAGGGATTTCAATCTAGAACAAGTTAGCTTAGATGAGCAAGATGATTCTTTTGACTCTAGTTTAGAATCAATTACCTTGGATGAGCAGGATAACGCAACAAATTTTGATTTTAGTTTAGATGAGATTACGCTCGATGAACCTGAAACTGGTTCGACAAGGGATTTCAATCTAGAACAAGTTAGCTTAGATGAGCAAGATGATTCTTTTGACTCTAGTTTAGAATCAATTACCTTGGATGAGCAGGATAACACAACAGATTTTGATTTTAGTTTAGATGAGATTACGCTTGATGAACCTGAAGCTACTTCGACGAACAATGCTGTTAATGATTTAAACATAGCGTCTCAAGAGCAAGATATTGATATTAATTTGGATGCTTTAGGTTTTGATGAATCAGAATCGGCAGAGAGTTTGTCTTTCGATCTATTAAGTAACAACACGGCTGAGATTACTAGTTTGTCGGATGACCAATCTAATGATATGAATAATATCTCAGAATGGTTAGATAGCTTGGAAACTCGTAATCAAACTACCGACAATATTTCAGAGTGGCTAGATACGCTAGACACTAATAATGTTGACTCGGTTTTAGAAGATAGCAACCAGGAAAGAGCTTTCGAATCAAGTGAAGAAGAAGATGATATTTCATTTCAATTTCTAGAAGATTTATTGGAACGCGATTCTAACCCAAATCGTGATGAGCAATAATTTTTAACTGAATCTAAGTTTTTTGAGCAACATTCATTGATTCAAATATTTAAACCCTGTCCCCAGATAGTTGAGGTCAGGGTTTTCTTTTGTTATAAGGAACATCTTTAATCGTGCTACCAATTCCTTGAATAATTCCCTTACCCACTAACCCCAAACCTTTTCCAATCACCTGAGTCAAAACAAACACGACTCCACTGCCAGCCAAGGCAATAAATTTACGTACCAAAGGCGCGATCGCATCACGGGTTTCAATCACGATTGTTGATAGCCAAGGTATACCAGTAAGTTGCTCTAGTTCCTCTTTACGGGGTGCATACACATACATAGTTCTCACTACACCACTGCTCAAAACAAATAGTCGGTGACGGCTTTCAAAAATGTTTTGGGGATGAGTAAAATATGTTTCCTGGCGATACTTCCAAGATAGTTGGTTACGAAAACGAGCCAGTTCGCGATCGCTGCGATATTCAGCTTTATAGAGCTTATATTTAAAGACTTCTAGGTCATAAAAATGATTGAGCAACACCTGCATTACCCCGTTAGCTAGGTGAATAATCAAATTATGGAGCAAAAATTCGATTCTGGCGATCGCTTCTGGATGATCAGACTGATAAACAATGTTGTCTACGGCTAAACCAGGTTTCCCTAACAAGTATTCAAATAGTTCAGCAATGCCATAAATATAGTTAAAAATATTTTGATTAACCGCCGTAAATTCCTGTTCGGATAATATTGCTAGCTGCTGTTCTTCTTCGACAGCTAATTGACCGTAATGTTGAGTAAAAAAATAGTTAATACTCCATGACCATAAGGCTGTTAAATAAGCAGTATAGTTTTGGTCTAAAGTATCGGCAATGGGAACTTGCGCAACAGTTTCGCTCAGCCGCTTTAAAATAAGATGACATAAACTCTTTTGGATCTCTGGCTGAAGAATGTCGATTTCTAAAGGTATATCGGTTCGGTTAGTCAAGCCAAGTTGAAGATCTGTTACCACCCGTTCAAAGATAGTCTTATTGGCTGTATCGGCAAAAACTGGCAGAGAGGCTAATTTAATAGGAGGAGTAAGTGTCAGTTTACCCGCAGCTTTTGGTTCAATTGTCGATTGCTCCTCGCTTAAGCTTATTTCCTCGGCAACTAAACGGTTAGATAACCAGCGCGCCGTTAATAACTCTCGTTTACGTCCTACTAGAAATACTCGTTCCCAATCAGATAAATTAGGATTGGCTAGTTGCTCGTCAATGCTTTGTAGCGTTGCTTCTAGCTCTAATCTACCCGACTTGCTAATCCGCGATAGTGCTTTTTGCCAGAGCTTAGGTGAAGAGCTGTTGATTGACCAATAAGTATTACCATAAGCAACAGAATGCAAACCTTCAATGACGGTACTAATACTCGCTCCGCGATCGCAATAACCTTTTACTCCCCAAGACTTTAGCTTGACTAGTTCTTTGGTCGAAAAACTAGGAGTAAGCAAAAATAGCGGTAGCTGGGGATATAGCTGTCTTAACTGTTGGCAAAATTCTAGACTAGAAATTTCTGAGTCAGCCGAATAAGAGCTGATACCAATAACTAAGACATTAAGAATTAAGCCTTGAGTCAGTTCTCGTAAGGTATTGTTGCTAATGTTTCCCTCGCCGACAATTTCAAAATCGGCATATTGAGCGATCGCTGTTCGCAAACCCAAGCGAAAGATAGAGTCGCGATCGACAATAAACAGCTTTATCTTGTCTTTGGTCATTTCTAGCCGATAATTTGGCAATAACGATCAATTATATGGCTCATCTTGATATTGAACTAGTGTCTTTTAGTTAAGTGGCAAGCGATCAGCGTTTATTCTACTTTACTTGGCAATGAGATCTTGGAGTCCTTGATCATCGTTACTCAGTCTTTAATCCTAAAAAGGTATAATATTTTTTTCTCCCAGTAAAATACTCATTGTGTCTGAATCATTAAGCGATCGCTACTTTGCCCTCATAGATGAAATCGTTGAGCTTACTCTTCAGGGAAAGATTAGTTCTGTAGAGCGAGTCTATAGAATACTAATAGAAAAAGTAGAGATTGGCACAGGAGAAATATTAGAACGCTGTCTCAATCAACGCCTGGAAACAGCTAAAGCACAATTAGAAACCAAACTAAAAGCAGCGCGAGTGCTAAGAGCGTTACAAACTATCGAAAAGCAGTGGGAGCGTTGGCAAGAAGAAACCCAGGTAGATGCCGAAATCTCTGAAACTGCCCAAGTTATTTTAGCTGGTGAACCCGAAGACTATTTCTTAAGAACTGTAGACGTAATCGATCCCAATCAAGACAATCCCTTAACCATCGATCAATTAGCTAAACTGGCCCAAGGGCTGAAAACCGCTGCTAAAACTCAAGAAAATGCTCAACTAGCCCAGGATTGGCAACAGTTAGCTGATGGCATTACCGCAGGCTTGAACTCTTTTACTGCCTTAGAAGAGGATTTAGTGAGCTGGATGTATGGTTCGTCCAGTAATTTCTCTGGTTTTGGCGTCCAAAAGCCAAATCCTTGGCGGATCTGGGCGCAGAAAGTTCCTAGCACCTTGCCCAAGCAGCTATTTCAAACTTTAGCTCAACAGCAGTCAACCTTGGCTTTTGCGAGAATGGCAAACAATCTAGAACTAAGAGCCTGGATTGAGTTGGCGATTCTGCTGCAATATCTTCAGCGGGGTTTAGTCACCTGGTTTGATCAGCAGCCCTATAATTCTAAGTTTGGCAAAGAATTATCATACAGTACACTGTTGACTTTTGCCTCGATTTGGTGCGAACTATGGCAAGCATTTGAAACTAGTCAACCTGCTTTGGCTGATGGTTGTTTTTTAATCATGCTGCAAATTTTACGTACTTTTGCCCAACGAGAAGATTTTCCTCTTTATAGCGGTGTGTTTGCCTCTTTCTCAGGTGAATATTTACAAGATACTCTCGATTATTTTGATGAACCTCTCAAACAGGTAGCAGGCACAGAAGAAAAAGCTCGTATCCTAACCTTATTAGGCTATTCTCAGCGGACGGCGGGAGCTTATGACAAAGCGATTATTTTTCATCAAGAAGCGTTGGAAATTGCCATTGATGCCAATGACTACTATTGCGAGATTGCTAACCTCAATCACCTCAGTCGCACTAACGTTAATCTCAAAAACTACAGCGAAGCAATAAACTATAGTCAAAGAGCTTTAATTGCTGCCCGTCAAGTAGGCGATAAGTTAGGAGAAGCCAACGCTTCGGTCAACTTAGGCTATGCTCAGGTATTTGCAGCCCGAGAGCTAGATAGTATGGCAGCCGAAAGCTATAGTGAAGCGATCCGTTATCTCGAACAAGGAGTTGAGCTGGCGAAGCAGCAAGGAGATTCTCAGAGTCAATCTTTTGGCTACAGTAGTTTGGGTATTGCCTATGTGATCTTAGAACAGCCTACCGCTGCGATCGCTTCTTTGACTAAAGGGGCAGAATTAGCTCAGTATTCGCGAGATGTCTATCTCCAAGGATTGAGCTTTTCTTATCTAGCAGAAGCCTATTACAGCATTGAAGATCGAGCCGCAGCGATTACTTACGGAAGCTTAGGAATGTATCTGTTAAATCAAATTAATTCCGTTGAGTGGCGACAGGTAGCGGGTTTGCTGTCAATTATGCAAGGGCAGATCGGAGCTGAATTTGACCAGATCTTAGGACAACAGCGATCACCAATTATCGCGCTTATTGGCGTTGATGGCTATGATTATCTACCAAAATTGCTAGCAGATTATCGCTCCTGAGCAAAATTAATTGAGGATGGGGTATCTCATTTCAATCAAGTATTTTTATTTTAAGCCGTGGTAGTTTCAATACTCTTCAACGTATTGCGATCGGGTAATTCCTTTTCTAGATAGCGCAGACGTGGTTCGCGATAGGCGATCGCCACTACCGTTAAATTAGTTATTCCCAATAAGACCAGCAATAAGGTAACGCCTTGCCCCATACCTGTATTAATAATCTTGCCAATCATTTGAGCCATGATGCCACCTTCAGCCATCAGTGGGTTTAAAACATTATCGACCAAAGGTCCTGCCAGTAGGTAAGCACAAATAGCCAGCGATCGCTCTAGGGTTTGCTGGAGGGCAAATACTCTTCCTTGAAGGCGGCTAGGAACTTTACTCTGCCAAATTGCTTGATTGCAGCTAACAATAATCGGTTGAGAGAACAGATAGCCAAAAATACCAATTGCCAAAATAATCGGCGAAATTTTTAAACCGCCGATCAACACAATTAACCCCTGCAAACCAACGAAACTAATAATTGCTTTGACTCGATTACGCGGTCCTGACCACAGACTCATTAAGACGCTGCCGATCAGCATTCCACAACCACCCACCGACAGAACCAAGCCTAACTGCTCAGTTGAGCCTGGTTGATATAGCAAAGGCCATAAAACCACCTCTAGCATTCCCATAGTGAAGTAACTAATGGCAATAAAACAGACCAAACGAATTAAGCCAGGTCTCAGCACAATATAATTCCAGCCAGCAATGGCATCTGTAACTACTTGATTAACAACTTTTCTTTTGGCTCTGGTATATCGTTTAAAGTCGGGAAACTTAACGCTGATTAAGGTAATAACGGCGACGATAAAAGTAATAATATCAAGCAATAAAATGGTTCTCAACCCAAAATGCTTTAAAAGTAATCCCGCGATCGCTGGAGCCGCAATTTTGGCGATCGCAAAAGAAGCCTGCACCATGCCATTTGCTCGACTCAAATTATTGAGCGGTACTAATTGAGCGACTGCTGCGGTGTAGGCTGGCTGTTGAAAAGCATCAAGGCTTGATGAAGCTATCAGAGCCAAATATATATGCCAAATTGCCAAGTTATTAGACCACACTAAAGCTAAAATCGTTAAGGTAACTACCCCCGTTCCTAAATCGCTCATGATCATTGCTGAGCGGCGATTCCAACGATCTATCAACACGCCAGCAACTGGCGAAATAATCACCTTAGGGAGATACATAAACAAGATAGTCAGGGCAAATTGAGTAATTGTCCCCGTATCTTGATAAGTTTGTTCTAAAATCCAAAATCCCAGGGCGAACTCGGTTAATTTAGTGCCTAGTAAGGAAACAACCTGTCCAATCCAGACAATTAAAAAAGTTTGCATATAGCATTAAATATATATATATAAATTAGCTAATAGTAAATACGTAAATACTTTCGAGCGAGCTGTATTCGCTATAGCAACCATCAGCGTTCAATTACCACATCTATAAAACAAAGCCTCAATAGTATACTCTGGCGATTTAAGTGTGACAAAATCTCAGCCGATAGCTTTAATTAGACGCTTGAGACTATACACTTGTTTTTACACTTTATCTGTATTTACACTTAATATTTTAAAAAATATATTAGTAGTATGCAATGTTTTTTTAAACCTTGTTTAAATTAGTTTTGCTAGATATTTTGGCGACTGATTAACGCTGGAGCAAAAACTATCAATTGCCAAGTTGCCAAGTTGCCAAGTTGCCCTAAAATATTTTCCCAAGCTAAAATTTTGAACTAGGGTTTTCGATAATCAGCCTCTTCATTTAAGATAAGGAAAAGAAAATTAGTTTAATCAATTAATGTTTAATCATCAATATTGAACCAAGACAGAAATTATTCAAATGGGAATGCGATGGTTGCTAAAAACACCTTTGATGCTGTGCCATAAACTATAATCATGGGCGATAAGAGAAAATAATATAAATCAATGACCAGGGCGGAGAATTACGCGGAAAATTATTATTTAATTTTGGGTGTACCCCAAAACGCGAGTGAAAAGGAAATTAAGTTAGCTTTTCGTCGTTTAGCACGTCAATATCATCCTGACTTAAATCCTAACGATCCGATTGCGGCAGAAAGATTTAAACAAATTTCTCAGGCTTATGATGTCTTATCTGACACCAGTAAACGTCGTCGTTATGACCGTCGTATTCCTTTGCAACAGCCTAAATCAAGAGCAAGCTCTAACCAATACAATTCTTCAAGAGCGACAGCTACTCCTAAAACAGCACAGGATTTTTATAATCGAGGTGTACTCCGCGCCCAAACCAAAGAATACCAACAGGCGATTGATGATTATAGCCAGGCAATTAAGCTTAATCCCAAATTTGTCGATGCTTATCTCAAAAGATGCGAAATGCGCTACAAAATGGGAGATAATCAGGGAGTATTAAATGATTGCTATGAAGTATTCGCGATCGACCCTACCGTGGCAAAAGCTCATTATTATCAGGGTAGAGCGCGCTATAGTCTTGGTTACACTCAGCCAGCAATTGACTCTTATAATTTGGCGATCGCTCAAGACAAAAATTATCCTCAAGCACATTATTATCGCGGACTTGCTTACAAAGAACTAGAGAGCCTGGCTTCAGCGGTAAATGATTTAACTAGAGCGGCAGAACTGTTTCGGCTGCAAAAAAACTTTGATGCTTATCGCCGAACCAAGAAAACAGTCAATGAGTTAACTAAGAGTAGATCCCTCGGACACAAAGGCAATTTGCTCTATCATTTTTTGACGACATTAGGTCTTTCTTTCTTTAATCCTGGAGGAGGGCTATTACCAGCATTTTCTCGTTTGGAAGACAAACAATTAAAACAAGTTGGCTTGACTTATGCTCTGCTTTCTAGTCTTTGTTTTGCGTTGGGTTACATTATGACTGGCTTGCCGTTATCCTTCTCTGTATGGCAGTTGTTCTTGATTGGTATGATTCCGTTTATGAGTTTAGTATTGGTCGCGATCATAGCGCGTTATTTCTGGCATTATCAAGGAAATTTGGCAGTTGATATTTTTTTAGCTGGGGTGTCAATCGCTCCTTGGGCTTTTGCGACTGTACTAATCGGATTTATTCCCATATCAGCTTTTTCATTGATGATTCCCTTAATAATTTTAGGATGCTCTTATAGCACAATGACTTTACAAGCTGGCTATACTCAAATACTAAATATAACTGAAGCTAGAGCTGCCCTGATTGTAGCTCTGCTGCTAATTATTAGTAGCTATATCTCTTATTCTTTAATATCTTATTTTATTACCTATCTTAGTAGTTAGAAAGTAGTTAGAACTTCTCTAGCTGAATCTGAGTCTGAAACAAAAATTAGCGCGATCGCCAACCAGAGAACGCGCCAAAAGTATTACATACTACTTAACAATATCAAATTAAATAGAAATAGATTTAGACCAAAGTGATCTTTAGCTAGTGGCTATAGTTTCAGCGTCTACATCAACAGTTTCACTACTAGGATTTTCGGTAGCGACATTTTTATTCTCTTGGCGAGTTTGTAGCTTAGCAATCATCATTTGCGATAATTCGGTAAACAGCAAACCTGCTAGCATCACGTCATCAATCTGACCAATAATCGGAATAAAATCAGGTGCAATATCAATCGGACTAATCAAATAGATTATTGTGCCGAGAATTAACCACCAGCGATATTTAGGATGACGAATTGCGTTGCGATACCAATCGTACAAGGAAGAAAGGGAAAAATTCATCTTTAGTTTCCAGACTGACTTAATTAATAATTTAGTTTCATTTTGACAGACTTTAACGGGAATATTTAGTGTGGACAACCCGATCTGAACATTTCGGTAAGCACTATCTATCAATAGCTTTAGATAATTATCAAACCAAGCATTTTTAAGCCTAATTGGCGTTTTTTGACGCTATTAGCCAAGAAACCATCTATCAAATGATAGATTATTAATGCTTTTAAATGTTTAACTATTACTTTTCGCCAGCTGATATTTAAGAGCCAAAATACGCTCAAGCCGCTGACTATCCATAGCAAATAATTAATAGCCAAAAAATAGCCAACTGCTAGACAAATTGCGATAGTTGCAAGGCAATAGTAGCAGAAAATTAGCCGTGAGCCTTGATTTGTACTCTGGAATGGTAATTGAGCTAAGATCTCTAAAATTAGCCAGTAATGAGCCTGAGAAACCCTGGCAAGCAGTTGCGGATTTTGTGATAGCTCTTGTTGAATCTGTTGAGATATCTTGCCTTGCAAGTCAATGACGCTACGAAATAAAGTAAGAGGCTGTTGGCGATCGCTATACCAATAATTAGTCGAAAAAATCAAAGGCGATCGCCCGATCAACCAACTTTCGCAACGCCAGTGGTGCAGCGAGTCGATTTGAGCAAGAGAATTAAACAAGAGATAATGGCGTAAATTAGCTAAATTGACGGGGGAAAGAGTTAATCTCTGATTAGTATCTTTAATCTGTTCAATTTGTTCTAAAAGACTTGAATCTAGATAGAAATAAATTTGCTGCCCAACCTTAGCATGACGACTGATTTTAGCCTCCTCAATCTGAATGCAAGAATTTAAGGCACGATTAATAGCTGCATTCGTTTGATTTTTATCCAGACAAGGAGTTGCCCTACTTTTAAATCGTAATTTCATTGCCAACTAGTATCTGCGATCTGGTTTTAAAATCTATTAGGCAATCAAAGAAAGCATAAATTGAACTAAACCTCGCCACTGTTGTTCTCCGATAGTGCTTGACTGTTCGTGAAGCTGTAGTAAAAGATCGCGATCGCTACGTCCTAAAATTGCCTGAGAATAGCGGTTAATAATTTTGCCGTTGAGCTGTAAAGAAGTTTGAGCGTAGGTAGTATCAATGATATTGTTCTGATGAGCTGAACTACGTAAAATGCGATCGCGCCGATCAAGAGCAACTTTGCGTTGATTTAGCTGTTGCAGGACATTAATAAACTGACGATCTTGCAATAGCTTGTTGACTGAGGACATAGTTTGACGACGACTGCTAGGAATTGGCTCTGGCAGCCTGGTAGGTATAGTTTCCCAATCAGCATTCTGGCTTAAAACTAACAAATCTTGTTTAATTGCTGCTGCCTGAGTGCGATTATATAGTTGCGAATTAGGATCAACCAATAACAAACAATAAGCTAATTCTAGTTGACGCCGCAACTGTAGATAACGATTTCTCAAAGATTGATCAATTGCTGATTGTTCTAAATCGGAACGGGAGAGATAATATATGGCTTGATAAACTTCCCAAGGAATAAATATCTCGTCCACAATTTCTTCAACGATGACGGTACTGATTTCCACGGCGGTAATATTTGCCAGCAGATGATGATTCATGAACTAGGTACTAGTTAATAAAATAGGAAAAGTCGAGCTTTAGCAAGCTAGAACATTGCAGGTATTACCTATTAATCCTCTGAGGGATCTTCAGCGGATTGAGATTGAGCAGCCTGATTTTCCGCTTCCCAGTTTTGCCAATTTTCCTTGGCTTCTCGTAGATTGAGTGACTTGAGATCGAAGACTTCAGTTTTAACTTCTGGCTCATTTTCTAACCACTCACTCCAGTCTGCCTGATTTTCTGATTCCTCTTCTATTTCACTATCATCATCAAGATCGGCTAAAGATAATAGATCGTTAACAACGTCTTCTTCTTCTTGAAAAGACGGTAATTGGGGTTCAAGATTGTCTGTCTCAAGATTTACCTTAACTTCTGGCACGCTTGTTTTAGTCCCGTTAGCGGTTTTTCCCGCTGCTAAAGCATTAGGAACTTTGTTACCAGGGAGTTGATCGCTATCAGGTTTAGTAGGTAAAGATTCTCTCGTAACGTCAGCAGCAATATCAACCCAGCTGGCATGATTTGAGGTTTGCTGTTGTTGAAAAGACGACATTAGTTGAAACATTTTTTGCAGACTAATTAAATTGTGTTGAATCGTCTGATGTCCCTCAGTCACTTGCTGGAGATGAAACTGTTTAATTTCCGAATAGCGATCGCCTGTGAGCTTTTCACCAATTTCATGTTCAACTTTCCCCTCAATCAAATTGATCTGAGTACGTAAATAATTGTCAACTTGGGATTGCTCGGCATTTATTTGCTGTCCCTCTGCTGTAATTATTTTGGTGGTGATATTTAATTCTGGTGCGTTGCTCATGGCGACAAGAAACGCCTCATTGATCTTACCCGCTCTAATTGCCTGTTTAAAATCTTGGCTTGATGTCATCGGTTTTAACCTTAAAAAGTGAAATATTAGATTTGGATTAGCTACGTAATTTAATCAAGCCAGCTACACCTGAGTAATCTTAGTTACGGTTATGCTGGAGAAGAATACGGCGCATCTGCTCTAAGCTGGCGATATTCTTGATTAAGGAGTTTTTCCTTTGGTTTACCTGCCCAATATGCCATTGTTGTAGTTCGCTATAGGCAAGATTGTCAATCAATTTAAGATCGATTTCATGATCTACCGTCCCTTCAAATAGGTTAATGCGGGTATAAAAACGGCTGGCTGATGCCAATTCTCTTCGCTCTAAATCACCATCTAGGTAGGTAGAGACTTCTAATTCTACAGCTTCACTCAAGGCTAGGTTCAAAGCTTTTAATATTTCACTGGCTTGATTTTTGGCTCTTATTTCTCTGTTTAATGTCATAAATAATTATCAGAGTTCGGCATGGCAAAATTTATCACCTAGATGTTTTTTTAGTAGATTAGCTAGTATGGACTACCTGCGAGCAACCGCCAGCTTCCTATCCCACAGACTAACAACTGGCTATTGCCAAAAGTTGGTGACATTGTAGCCCAAGTTTTCGAGCATTTGGTAAAGTAAAGGGAGGCTCAAGCCGATCACGTTACTATGACAGCCGATAATTTTTTCGACAAACATTCCCCCTTTTCCTTCTAAAGCAAAGCTACCAGCACATCTGAGAGGTTCGCTAGTAGCAACGTAGGCTTCAATAGTGCGATCGCTGATATTGGCAAAATAAACCTCAGTCATACCGCAGCGGACAATTTGCCTTTGCTGCTTTAGGTCGATTAAAGTATGACCTGTATATATTTTTCCCGTTTTGCCGCGCATGCCTCGCCAACGTGCGATCGCAATTTGCGGCGATTCTGGTTTGCCATAGATGCGATCGTTTACCGTTAATACCGAATCACATCCCAAAATCAGAGCATTTTTAAACTCAGATGCGACAGCTTCCGCCTTACATTTGGCTAGGGTTGCTACCAGTTCCTCAGCCTCTTCGATCTGTATTCGAGCTTCATCAAAATCGCTTGGACAGACAACAGGCTCAATTCCTACCATTCGCAGCAATTTTAAACGAGCAGGAGAAGCAGAAGCCAAAACAAAATGCGGGGACGCATTATTTACACTCATAGACTCTTAATCATTTGCTGGCTTGATTGCCGATAAGACAGACACGATCCTCAAAAATGAGAAATATCTTCATCCTTCACCTCTCAAAAGTCATCGAACAGTAAAAGATTTGGCTGCGATTTCAAAACTATCTTTAACTTTATCCCATCGCCTTTGAGGAGTAGATAAATTAAACGTAAAAATCTTACCTCTGCTAACCGCAACGCTAGCAATATTGTGTCTTTCTCCCTGTTCGGGTAAATTCTCTTCATACTCTAGCAGATAGTACTTTTGATCTTTACTTTCACGAGACTCAGCCCGAATAAACTCGGCTTCTCTTTCAGATTCTGGAGTACTATTAATTACCTTAAGTAGGCGATATCCAACTTCCGATGGACTACCCAAATCTTCTAAAGTTTTACCTTCAGGGACATCATTGATAATCACGCTCAGATTTTCGGTTCTTTCTACCAAATCGCGAAAAACAACATCTACAGTTCTTCTGGCAGATGTTCCTAGATTAACGGGGATCCAACCATTAGGATAAAGAAACTCATATCCCTTGCTAGTATTAACATAGCTTTGTAATCCGCTTACTCCCGTTGAACAGCTTGCTATTACTAAGCTTAAAACAATTAATAATCCAGCGAAGAACGACTTGAACATTTTTATTCGATTACCTTGATAAATTTTAGTTTTTATTGTCTCATAACGTAGAAATACCCCACGCGTTAATTAATCAAACATGGGGCAGTCAGCATCATGACTTCTCTTAAATTTAATAATTAAAAAATTAGCTAGCACCTGAAGCATACACTGCAACTGCAATCACACCACCCAAAAGTAAAAATGCTAAAACGCCTAAGATTAGGTAGTTGCGTTTTTCAGTTGAGCTTGGCGCATCTGCTGTATACATTTGCGGTTCTCTCGCAAAATTGTTTAGCAATCCACCTTCTTCTTCTGTATAAGGCATAAATGTTAATTTCCTCTTATTTTTATTTGTAAACCTTAATAAATAGTAGACTTATTTATCCGATCGCACAATCAAACGGTGAATTTATCTTAGATGCCAATCATTTCAACTCTGAACATAGCTCCCTTTAATTAGAACCTAGCTGTAATTTAATTTGAGTATCGTCAGAAAATGCAGAGATTTCTTGATAGTTTAATTTTAAAAATAGATCGGGCTTCAGGGCTACAGAACCCTTGACAACTAAGCCTTTACCGTAGTCACCAGAGCCATAGCCCAACTCTACCGCCCAAAGATGTCGGTTTGAGCTGGTTTTGGCAGCAGAATGTATTTTGCCTCCCCAGATGATAAATTCCTGCTGATTTTTTTTAACCTCACTCGTTTGATATTTAACGAAGACCGCACATTGAAAACCTAAAACTTCTGAATTAATTAAATTAGTATTCAGTTCAGAACTACTTATTTGCTGATTACCGCTGTAGACAAACTTAAAACGACCGATTTGCGAATTTAATTTCCACTGCCAACTATAGTTGAGATCTAATGCTGCCGTTGCCGAAAGAGCTAGATAGTCATTATGTATTGCCACCTTCAAACCCGTACTATAGGAATTATATTTACTATTTCCTTGAGCGATTAAACTTAAGCCAGGAGCGATTCCCCAATTAACATTAAAACTATGATTTTTTTGATCGTTATAGTAATTAAGCTCAAAATTGGCGGCAGGTTTAAAATTTAAATAAGAATGTAAATCAATCTCTGATCCCTTTGCCAGTAGCGAAAAAGTAGTTTTAATCGGCAGAAGATCGCTGATGTAGGTTAATTGAGTAAAACCCGCCAATTTATCTTCATAAATAAAACCTACTCCCATAGTTATCTGTTTGGCTATACCGTGATGGTAAACAACTCCGCCACGAAATTCTTCACCCTTTTGACTCAAGCCAACTTCTCGATCTAAAACTGCTTGTTTTGCCAGATTGTCATTTACTCCTCCAGAAAACGTTAGTGTTGAACTACCCGCAGCTAGTATCGGTGCTGAGTTAGTGTAGTCTAGCTTATGTAGATTTAGCTGATTACTTGTTGCTCCCCAATGTTCTACTGTGGTTACGCCCCAGTATTTGCGCTTATTTATCCCAGACCAAAAAGTGCTTTGGAAACCTAATGCTAAACCAACTTGTTGAGACTGGTGGGTCAATGGCAGTTTTGGCGAAGGCAAATTAAAACTACGGTCAAGATTTAAGGAAGCATTAATGTTATTGTTGGGAAAGATAATTGGCTGGTCATAATTTGCCCTGGAATTTAAGTTATAAGACTTGTCAATCGTCAAGATGCGATCGACTAAGTTAAACGGCTGAGGTACAGCCATCAAGCCTTGTTGAGATAAAATTTTTGCTGGAATAGGCGTTTGGGAGATATTCGACTTGACGTGGGGAATTTTGGGACTAGCCACGGCGGAATTAGTCCAACCAAGACAGCCCAAAATGCCACCAAAGAGGACGCTTGCTACAATGGCTTTCATTCATATACGGGGAATAAAATTAGCAGTTAATTGCTGACTAGATAAAGAGTAGTTAAACTAAAATTTTTTCAACCAAGCTTTTTTAGCTAAGAATAAATATTCAAAAAAAGATCGCTTAGTCTTTGATCTTAAAACTCTAGTTTTGTAGTCTTAAAGAAGTAAAATAGTAATTGTACTCTTATCGAGTTTTTTACTTTCTCTACTATTCTATTCTGAATCTTTTTTTCTTGCCTATAGTAAAGATTACGTAAAGATTGACAGAGAATATTTAAAGACCAGACAAACACCAGATTTAGCTGCTAGCGAAAACCCGTGATAGCATCGAAGTTGCTTTGAATATGTTTACTAACTTCATTAAAATTAAGCACATGAGAAAATTGGCTAGTGTTTTATTGCTAAACTTGGCAATTATTAGCGGTTTGGCAAATGCGGTTCAAGGAGAAAGTGCTGCTACTGCACCAGACGAATTAACAGAGGTTATTTCTGGAATAGAAAATGCAGCTAATGACCAAGATATTGATGAGTTACTGGAATACTATAGTGATAATTTTACGAATACGGACGGCTTAACTACCGAGACTCTGGCTAATGCCTTGATTGAGATTTGGGATAGTTATTCTCAACTTCAATATACAACCGAGATTGAGTCTTGGTCGCAAGAGGGAGATGAGCTGGTAGCAGAAACTATAACTACCATTGAGGGTATTCAAGATACTGAGGAAAGACAAGCGAGCTTAAATTCTACGATTAAATCTCGTCAATATTTTCAAGATCAAAAGCTAGTCCGTCAAGAAATTTTGTTAGAACAATCTCAGATAAATTCTGGAGATAATCCACCTCAAGTTCAAATTAATGCTCCAACTGTTGTAAAAGCTGGAGCAAAATATAATTTCGATCTAATTGTCAATGAACCTTTAGGGGAGCGAGTTTTGCTAGGGGCAGTGCAGGAAGAGAAAACTGCGGCTAATCTGTATCTTAACCCTACGGCATTAGAATTAGAACCATTGCCAGCAGGGGGAATTTATAAAGTAGCAACTGCTCCTTTGCTGACTGAGAGTAATTGGATTTCAGCAATTCTAGTTCGTGGGGATGGAATTACTATGGTTACGCATCGAATTAATATTGAAAGCAAACCATAAGGGATCGACTCAAGGGTTGTTTGTTGATTTTTCAAGTTAGTGGTTATTTTAGAGTAGCGATCGGGAATCATAAACTAGTGTGACCACTGCGAATTGTTGAGATAGCAATTTAATTTAATGAATGGAGAAGAGTTATTACTGCGCTATCAGCAGGGCAATCGAGATTTTAGCCGTGCTAATCTTAGTCAAATTCAGATTTTACAAGTTGAGTTAGCCAATGTAGACTTGAACCGCACTGAGTTGGACTGGGCAAATTTTAGTGGTACAAATCTTACCGAAGCAAATTTTAGTCGCGCTAATTTAACTAATGCTCGGCTGATTAAAACTAATTTGGCTGGAGCAAATCTTAATAGTGCCGATCTAACTGCTGCCGATCTAAGCTGGGCTAACTTAGAAAATGCTTCTCTAGCTAGAGTTGACTTAAGCGATGCCAATCTCAGTCAGTCATTTTTTCGCGATGCCAATTTAGCTGATGCCGATTTAAGTAATGCCAATCTTACGAGAGCTAATCTTAGTGGTGCCAATCTCAGTCGAGCTAATTTAAGTGGTGCCGATCTGACTGGGGTAGACTTGCGCGGAGCAGATTTTACTCGCGCCGATTTAAGCGAAGCCAATTTGACTAATGCTGATTTAACTTATGCCAGCTTTAATAGCGCTGACTTGAGCGGTTGCAGTCTGCGTCAGTCAAACCTAGAACAAGCGACGTTAGAAGGTGCTAATTTACGCTCGGCTAACTTGCGCAGTGCCATACTAGCAGGGGCAGTCTTAAAAAACACGGATAGAGCGAGCAATAGTTTAGCAACAATATCGCAGTTAAGCTTAACCAATTCCCAACAGAACAACAAAATTGATTTATGCTCTGCCAATTTAAGTAACGCTAATTTACAGGGAGCTAGTTTACAAAATGCCAACTTTAGATTTGCCTTGTTGTTCAAAGCTAACTTAGAAAAAGCCGATTTACAAAACTCTAGCTTGGTTGATGTGTATCTGCGGGGAGCTAATTTAAGAGGAGCTAATTTAAGAAACAGCGTGTTAAGTGGTATTAATTGGAAGGGAACGGTTATGCCCGATGGAACAATTCATCCTTAAAAATGCTTAATTATGTATTATGTATTTGCTTAGAGCTTAGAGCTACCCCCTTTCCCTGAGCCTGTTTTCTCTTTTCTCAGCAATTGTTTGAGTTAAGCTTTAGTTTCCCGAATATTGAAAGCCTAATTCGCGATCACATTAACAACTGTTCCGTGTATTCTGGGGAACAATTCATCAAAAAAACACAGAAGATCTTTGTGGTTTAACTTACTGTAATTATAATAAGTGCAATTCAATTTACCTTTTGTGATCGACATTAATAAAATATGAATATTCTGTTTGTAATTACTAGAGCAGATACCATTGGGGGCGCTCAAGTACACGTCAAAGACTTGGCTATTGCTTTACAGGAAGATCAACATAAAGTAATGGTTATCACTGGCGAACAAGGTATCTACAATGAAGATTTAAAACAAGCAGGTATAGAATCAGTTGCCTGCAAATACTTACAGCAGCGAATTAGCCCTGTTGTAGACGGCAAAAGCTTACGTTATATCGTCAATATAGTCGATTTATTTAAACCAGATCTCATCGCAGCTCATTCAAGCAAAACTGGAATTTTGGGGCGTTTGGCTAGTCAAATGACTAAAGTGCCTTGTGTCTTTACTGCTCACGGCTGGTCTTTTACCACAGGTATTCCCGAGCCTAACCGCACCATTTATCGTTGGCTAGAAAAACTAACCGCACCTTTAGCAGATAAAATAATCTGTGTTTCCGAATACGATCGCCAAATTGGTTTGAAAGCTGGGATCAAATCTCGGCAACTAGTGACGATTCATAACGGCAGGAAGGATATTGTTGCCAATTGGCGAGCCAATCCTGCTCAATCTAAACCGATTAAAGTGGCGATGATTGCTCGTTTTGACCGACAAAAAGATCATTTGACTCTCATTGAAGCTTTTCAAGACGTAAATGCCGAATTAATTTTGGTGGGGGATGGACCAACCTTAGAGAAAACTCGCCAAAGAGTAGAGAAGTTAGGAATTAATCAGAAAGTAACGTTTCTGGGTTTTCGTCAGGACGTAGCCCAAATTTTAGCTCAAGTACAAATTTATGTTTTGATCTCCAACTGGGAAGGGCTACCCTGCACCATCATTGAGGCAATGCGAGCTGGTTTACCAGTAGTTGCTTCTGACGTTGGCGGGGTTAAAGAAATTGTCATTGAGGGGCAAACAGGCTATGTAATTCCCCGTGGCGATCGCCAAACTTTACGTCAAAAGCTAAATTATCTAGTTGCCAATGAGCCAGCTAGAATCAGTATGGGCATCATGGCTCGCCAGAAATACGAATCTCAACTCACGTTTAAACATATGTATGAGAAAACGATAGCAGTTTATCAAGAAGCGATCGCTCAAAAATCTTAGAATATATTGCTTTATTTCCGATTAAAAGCATTAATTCAATCATTAGCCAAAATAATTAAGTGGAACAGCCTATTCTTCTATCAACGCCCCACATCGGCGAGCAGTCACTAAAGTTTGTCCAAGAAGCTTTTGATACCAACTGGGTGGCTCCTGTTGGTCCTAATATCGATGCTTTTGAACAAGAATTTTCTCAGGTAGTAGGAGCGGAATATGCCGCTGCGTTGTCATCTGGTACGGCTGCCCTGCATTTAGCTTTGAAGTTGGTTGGGGTTCAGGCTGGAGATGAAGTATTTTGTTCTACCTTTACCTTTATTGCCAGTGCTAGCCCCATTACCTATTTAGGAGCGAAGCCAGTATTTATTGACAGCGAGCGCACTTCTTGGAATATGGATCCCAACTTGTTAGAAGTTGCTTTAGCTAAACGAGATCGCACTTGTAAATTGCCGAAAGCGGTAGTGCTGGTTCATTTATATGGTCAAAGCGCAGACATAGAACCGATTTTACAGCTGTGCAATCGCTATGACATTCCTTTGATTGAAGATGCAGCCGAAGCTTTGGGAGCAACTTATCAAAACACGTCGCCTGGCACTTGGGGGCAAGCAGGAATTTTCTCTTTTAACGGTAATAAAATCATCACTACTTCTGGCGGCGGAATGTTAGTTTCTAACAATAGTGACTTGATTGACAAGGCTAAGTTTTTAGCTACCCAAGCCAGAGAGCCACAACCTCACTACGAACATGCTGAAATTGGCTATAATTATCGACTTAGTAATATTTGTGCTGGCATCGGCAGAGGACAGCTACTAGTGTTGCCAGAGCGAATTGCCGCTCGTCGTCGCAACTTTGATATTTATCAGCAAGCTTTAGCCGATTTGCCTGGCATTGAATTTATGCCTGAGCCAAATTTTGGTACTAGTACTCGTTGGCTAAGTTGTTTGACCTTCAATCCTGATGTTGCCAAGATAGATCGAGAACAGGTTCGGCTTAAACTACTAGAGCAACAAATCGAAAGCAGACCTGTCTGGAAACCAATGCATCTACAGCCAGCATTTGCTAACTGCGAATGTTTTAATAACGGAGTAGCTGAAGATTTATTCGCTAAAGGCTTATGTTTGCCTTCTGGTTCTAACCTAACCAGCGAAAATTTGGCAAGAGTTATCTCAGAAATCTGTAAATTATATAACAAATGAGCAAAATATGGTTCTATCTTAGGTAAAAGTTTTTATTTGGCAGTTAGTTATTCCGCTATCATATTTTAAGTAGATTTACGTATGTATTTTTTCTTAAACTATTTTTTAAAATCGCGCCATTAAATCAAGCAAGATTGATTATGAATTCTTCACCAAGCTCTTTCGGCACCGATCAATATTGGCAAATAATCAAGAGACGTTGGCTTCCAGGCTCAGTAGTTTTTTTATCTGTGTTGACCTTGGGCGTTGTCGCGACTTCTCTCAAGCAAAGCATCTATGAAGCAGATGCCAAACTAAAGTTTAAAGGCAATACCGTTTCCTCCTCCCTGACAGAGGCTAATAGAGCATTAGGTGCGTTTGCTCCGATTGCCCAACAAGGAAACCCAATCGATACCGAAGCTGAAGTTTTGCGCTCCGTTCCGCTAATCAAAAAAACAATTGACGATCCAGAACTTCAGCTAAAAAATGAGGATGGAAATAAACTAGGCGTTAGCGAATTTCTCGAACAGTTGAAGGTAGGTTCGATAGCAGCAACAGATATTCTTGAGGTTTCTTACACCAGCAAAGATCCCGAACAGGCAGCAAAAGTAGTTAATACCCTGGTCAAAAACTATTTAGATAATAATTTAGTGGTTAACAAAGCTGAAGCGGTATCTGCTAGAGAATTTTTAGAAGAACAATTGCCCCAGGTGGAGCAATCGTTACAAAAAACGGAAGCGGCAATACGTCAACTTAAAGAGACCAACGAATTTGTCGCTCCCGATGAAGATACAAGAGCTTTAATTGAAGGTTTGCGAGAACTACAGGCTGAAATAGCTAAATCCAGAGGAGAAATGGCAAATGCTAATTCTCAGGCTAGCTATATTCAAGATAAGCTAGGGCTGACAGCAGAGCAGGCTGTAGTACTAACTACAGTTAGTCAATCTCCTGAAGTTAGAGAAACAATATCCAAACTTCAAAGTGCCGAATCAGATTTAGCGATCGCTCAAGCTCGTTTTACCCCTAACAGTCCGAACGTAATTGAGCTACAAGAGCAGGTAAACTCTCTAGAACAACTGTTGGGCCAACAAACCGTGTCTGTTGGTGGTGAGGCGGCAAAAGATATTGTACAGAATATCAAAACTGGTGAGATTCAACATGAGCTGACTAGTGAATTAATCAAGCTCGAAGCTAGTAATTTTGGTTTGAGAAAGCAAGTTGAGAGTTTGACTGAAATAGAACAGGCTCGTCGCGATAAGATCGACAAAGTGCCTGAAATAGAACAAAAGCTGCAACAGTTATCGAGGGAATTAAGGTCGTTTGAATCAACCTATGAAGTTTTATGGCAACAGCTACAAACAGTTAGAATAGCTGAAAGCCAAGATCCTGGAAATGTCAGGGTAATATCTAATGCAGTTGTTCCCGTTAAACCTGTCTCTTCCCGCGCAGTTGGTTATCTTGCCTCTGGCTCTCTAGCTCTGCTGGCAGCAGCAGGGGTAATATATCTGCTGGAAATTAGCGATAAATCAATTAAAACTATTGAAGAAGCAAAACAGCTATACGGTTATGCTTGGCTCGGGGTAATACCTGGAATTGATAAAATTAAACCTTTACACCTACCAGAAGCTAATCAAGACGCATCTATACCCAGAATTGTGGCTCGGGATTTTCCTTCATTGCCACTAAGCGAGTCCTATCGGATGTTGCAGTCTAATATTAAGTTTTTAAATTCAGATCGCTCCGTTAAAAGTATTGTCATTACTAGTTCTGCGCCTCAAGAAGGAAAATCTACCGTAGCTGCTAATTTAGCGGTATCTATGGCTCAGGTTGGCAACAAAATTCTGCTGGTTGACACCAACCTCCGTCAGCCAATGCAACATCGTATTTGGAACACTCGCAACGATCATGGCTTAAGTAATGTTATTGCCCAACAGTTAGATCCTAGAATAACCATCCAAGAAGTCATGCCTAACCTTGACTTACTAACCTCTGGTACGATAACTCCTTCACCAGCTGCTCTGCTAGATTCTCAAAGAATGAGAATGCTGATCGACTATTGGTCGGAACGATACGATTTAGTAATTTTTGATACACCGTCTTTGGATATAACCGCTGATGCACCAATTATGGGTCGGATAGCTGATGGCGTATTACTAGTTGTTAGACCGGGTTTTGTAGACCGCTCGCAAGCAGCCTTCACTAAAGAAATTTTGGATCAATCAGGACTCAATATGTTGGGAATTGTCTTTAATGGTGTCGCGCCTCAATTCGATTCTCGCTCTTCTTACTATTATCATGCTGTGCAAGGAGAAGCAAGCATTCCTCAGCTAGGCACATCACCAGCAACTTCTAACGAAGAAGAGTTGTGGCAAACAATTTCGCTTTTAGCGATGGAGTCAAGAAAAGACAAACTGGCTAGCAATTTAAATGAATCCGAACTACAGTCAGCTCCTTTAGATAAACTAGAAGCCATGGTATTTCACCTCCAGCAAGATCTATTTGATTTGACTCGACTGCTAAAGGAACAAGAAGATGAACTTTTGCTACAGCGTCACAAGGTGAAAACACTTCAGCGAAAAACCAATATTACTAATGAAAACGACCGGTTCGAGTGGGAAAATCAGTTAAGCCAGGAACAGGAAAGAAAAAGAATGCTGGATGAAACCTTAGTCGGACAAAGACGCAACTTAGAAAAACGTCGAGAAATGCTTCATCAATATCAAGAGGTATTGGAAAGTAGAAAAAACGCTGGTTCGCGCATTTAGAATAAATAGGAGGTTTGAATTAATTTAGATTAATTTAAATTGATTGAAATGTACTAAATAATTTCGTGGCGAATCATCAATTTATTCATGAAGACTATATTGCTATGGCTAATCCGTAGTTATCGCTATTTAATTTCTCCTTTGTTTCCTCCTACTTGTCGTTTTCAACCCACTTGTTCTCAATACGCTATGGAGGCGATCGCGATGTATGGAGCGATCAAAGGCAGTTGGTTAGCTGTTGGTCGCATCTTGCGGTGTCATCCTTTTCATCCTGGAGGTTATGACCCTGTACCATCTTCGGATGAATCTTCTAATTCTCAATAACCTAACTTTCATTCAGAAGTCAGAAGTATTGTAAGCCGTTTTGTACTCTTAATTAAAAGTGAGTATGAAAATCGGATTTAGTATTAGTGAATTGGAGTTGGTGTGTTTTGCTGATCGATACTAGTTAACGTGAGTTCGGGATAAGAAAAGGGACAGGTAGTAAGCTGAAAATAACGACAAATTCAGCAAACCTGCCCTATGTTCAGTTTAGAAGAATTATTTTGTTCGGTTGACGATTTTTGCG
>JBHJNW010000057.1:0-83133 GCA_050330395.1 Pleurocapsa sp. | reverse complement strand
ATTAATTCAATCCAATACTTAGTTTCAGAAGCCTCTTTTAAAGCTATTAAATATTTCGATAAAAAGTCTTTTTCTGATTGGGCATAAATTCCTTCTGATATATTCGCTCCAATACTAGTGCCGCTTCTCAAAAACTGTTTTGACAAAATAACAGAAGCACTATTGAAGTGATTTTTTTCGTTTATTTCTGAATACGCTTTTATTACTCTACTAGCGAATAGTTTCGTTCTTTGTTGAATTATAATGCCATTATTGTTCATGGGTAAAATAGTTAGTAGCATTATTATTTTACTTTGTACTATATATTTACTACTTACTACCCACTACCCACTACCTGAATAAAAACCCATCAATAACAAAGCCTGACCGAGAAGTATTATTAAGAGTCAGTCAGATCGTGGGAAGAATTATGAGTAGCAGGTGAGCGTTTATTAGACTTAGTATGGCTTAAGTGCAGTAAATATTGACTAATAGAAATAAGTAAGATTGCCAAAGCAATATAAAGTACATCACTTAACTTGCCAATTTCTATAGTCAGCATTTGCTTAAATAAACTAACAATTAAAGCAACAACAATTACATTAACTAATTTACCTTTAAGTTCTTCTAGGCTTTCGCTTTGGAGAATACTAGAATCATCTTGATGCTTAATTTCTATTTCTGAGATAAATAACTCATAAATACCAAAAGCAAAAATCAACAAAACAATGCCGATTAAATAATAGTCAACGCCACCAATAATATATGACACGGTTTTAATCGTCATTGCCCCTTCAGGATCTTCAGTATTTATGGCTAAAGTCAATCCTGCCCAAATATCTACTGTACCGATTACGATCAAGCGTAAAGCACTTAATAAACTAAAAATAACTGGAACTATGATAAAGAAGCGAAAATTCCAAATAGCAGCTTCAAAAATTAACTCGAGCTTTCTCAATTTTCCGGTGCTTTTTTTTTTCATTGACGATCGCCGATCATTAATCATTAACTGCTAATGACGGAAGTTAAACTGAGTCTTTGACCCATTGTAAGTGTTGGGGTAGCAAGTTGGCTAAATCATAGCTTTCTAAAATCATTTCTCTAGCTTTAGTGCGAATGACTGCCATTTTCTCAGAATTTTCCAAAGCTTCAATGACGCGATCGCTAATTTCCTCAGGATCGAAAAAATTAACCAGCAAACCATTAACATTATCTTCAATTACCTCCTTCACGGGAGCAGTATCGGAAGCCACAATTAGACAGCCTGTTGATAAAGCTTCGAGCATCGACCAAGAAAGCACAAAGGGACGAGTCAGATAAATATGTACCGAAGAAGCCTGTAATACCTGAAGATACTCATCATAGGGCAATAAGTCCGTAAAGTGTACTCGACTTAAATCTAAGGGAAATTTTTCCAGCATCGCTTCTTTATAAGTTTTTCCGTCAGGCAGATTTTTGCCATAGGCGACGCGATTTTTACCGACGATAACAAAATGACACTGGGGTCGTTTTAATTGCAGAATAGATATAGCTTCAATTAGTTGCGGAAAACCGCGATAAGGCTCCATACCACGAGCAACATAGGTAATAATCTCTTTGGCTTCGCTCAGGTCAAGATTAATGCGAGGTAGCAATAACTGAGCATTTGGGACAGGCTGAAAATAGTTAGTATCTATGCCGTCGTGATGAACTTTGATTTTATGATGAAACTCTGGAGGAAATTGCGATCGCTGCCACTGAGTCGGCGATAAACCGCGATCGCAACTAATTAAATCTAACAAAATTGGCGCATTTTTAATCCGAATCCTGGCTTCGTCATCAGCATTAATCGGATCGCTGGGGTCAAAGCTAGCATCCGAGCCATAGGCACGATAAAACCACTCAAAATAGCAAATTAAGCTTGCTTGAGGAAATATATCCTTCATAAATAAGGTCGGTCCCCATCCAGAATGACCATATACTACGTCAGGATAAAAACCTTGCTCTTGTAATTTCTGAGCCACTCGATACACCCCTTGAGCCTCCAGAACCGCATTTTCTAAAGGTTTTACATAGTGATGGGTTTCACGGTGAGCAGGGCGAGATTTTTCATACACTACTTTATTAACGCCTGCAATCTGACCTTCTAAGCGATTTGTGGCGTAAACTACAGTATTTTGACGATCTCTGCCTAGAACCATAGCTAGATGGCGAAATTGAGCGGGAAAATTAGGATGTAAGAATAAAATCTTCATAACTACTCGCTGAAGCTAGGGATACGGGTTCCCAATTTTAGCTTGCGCTCAACTGAGCGTAACAATAACAATAGTGGTAAGTTTATAAAATACCTTCAAACTTTACGGCTCATGACTTCTTGGCGCGATCGCATCTCGAAATTTAGTGGCAAAACCCGCTTTGTCGTGTCTCGCATTTTTATCCACTTAGCAGGAGAGGAAATTGCTCCTATGTTAGGTGTCTTAAATCGTGTCGCCAGAGAAGCCATTGAGGCTGATGGCGATCTAGAAGTACTGGGGGAGGGATTAGCCTCTGTATGTCAAAATCTGCTGCAAATGAGTCATTACTGGCAATCTGCGGGCAATGAAGGAGATGTGTTGTGGGATGAGGGAGAAGCAGGAGATTATGTGAATGAACTGTTTACCGATTCTGCCCAAAGATACCTCAGTGCTATCGATACTACCGAAGATATTGATGATGATCACTCTTTATCTTTACCTGTTACTCGCAATTTAGTAATCATTATAACCGTCGCCCTAACAGGGGAATCTCCCGCTCTAGAAAATAATCTGGCAGATGTAGAAGCCTTAGAAGACGGACTCAAAGCTTTGATTAATCTTCATCATCAAGAAAAGTTAAGAGCAATTCAAATCCATTTCTCACCAGCCAAATTTGGTGATGAGCTAGATGGAGAGCAATTATTACTCAACTTTCCTGAGTTAATTCCCCTTTAACAAAGCTAAGAAGCTCAGAGCTTTTAGATAAAAACTGCTCTCATGCTCAGTGTAGAGCTAACTTTAGTTGACAAATGTTAGTCTCAAGTTATTTTTGGGGAATCTTATAAACATCAGGCTCATTACATATTGAGATAAATAAGTTTTGCACGATGGACAAGTCTAACCCCCCAAAGCATCGATTAGTAATTGCCAACCAGTCAAATCAGCGTACCGTCAATCTGCAATCTGCGACTTGTTCTATTGGTCGAGATGAAAAAAATGTGATCGTGCTTAATTCGCCCAAAGTTTCCCGCTATCATGCAACCCTGCTGAGAATTACCACCCCTGGTACTGATAGCCATCAGTTTCGGATTATTGATGGCGATTTAAACGGTAGACGCAGTAGAAATGGTATTGAGGTCAACGGGAAAAGCTGTTTTTCTTATGACTTGCAAGACGGCGATGTGATTACCTTTTGTGACAGAATAACTGCAACATATCATGCAGCTAACACTCCAATCCCGACTAAGCCTTTAAAGTCTTCTTTTGATTGGGAAGATGATGACGATCCCAACGCTACTCGTTTTTTGGGTAACTCTCATAATTCTCATCAAAGTATTTCCCGTCAAACTCTAGAGATGTCACAGGAGAAACGCCAAGCTTCAATTCAACAGTCTTTAGAACGCTTGGCATCTTTTCCCGAGCTTTTTTCCGATCCGATTATTGAAATCGATTTAAAAGGCAATATTACCTATCTAAATCCTGCTGCGCTTAAAAGTTTTCCTGGTATCCAAAAAGATAAATTACAACATCCAATTTTAGCTGGGGTGATTACTTTAGTAGAGGCGCACAAACAAACCTCTATGGTGCGTGAAGTCGTGATCAAAGACAGAGTTTTTGAACAATCTATACATTTAATTTTTGCCAGCCAGTTAGTTAGATGCTACATCTCGGAGATAACTAAACGCAAACAAGCGGAAATAATTCTCAGACAGGCACATAAAGAGCTGGAAACCAGAGTGCAACAACGTACTTTAGAATTGGCTCGTAATAACGAAATATTAAAGCAGGAAATTGCTGAACGCAAGCAAGCAGAGCAAGAAATTCGTCTTTTGCAAACGATTACCCAGGCAATCACGGAAGCTCCCAACTTTGATTCAGCGATCGCCATCACCCTGCGTAAAGTTTGCGAAACTATTGGCTGGAGCTTTGGCGAAGCCTGGATTCCCGATCGCCAAGCTAAGCTACTCAAGCCGAGTCCCGCTTGGTATTGCAGCATGGAAAAGCTAAAGTATTTTAGAAAAGTAAGCGCCAAAAGCATTTTTCCCTATCAAGTTGGTAAACCTGGAAGAGTTTGGGCAACCAAACAACCTGAGTGGACTGAGGATGCATCCATACAGGATGAAGCAGTTTTTTTGCGAGGTAAAATAGCTCAAGCAGTAGGTTTAAAAGCTGCTTTAGGTATACCGATGATTGCCAATGATGAGGTGATCGCAGTTTTGGTCTTTTTCGACTTTTTGGCTCATCCAGAAAATAAACAAATGGTTGCGCTTATTACCTCTGTGGCGACTCAATTAGGTTTAATTATTGAGCGCAAGCGAGCCGATGATGCTTTGCGCTCTAGTATGGCGACTAATCGCGCTATTTTAAATGCTATTCCCGACCTCATCTTTCGGATCGATAGAAGCGGCATTATTGTTAACTTTAAAGCTGCCAAAGAGAAAAATTTCTTAACTCCAGAAGGGGAGTTTTTAGGAAAACACTTTTGTGACCTATTTCCTGAAGAGGTAGCTTTGCCAATTTTGCGTTGTCTTGAACGAGCTTTTGTTACGGGTGAAGTTCAGTTATTAGAATGCCAAATTCCTCAAAAGGATAAGGTTTATAGCTACGAAGTCCGTTTTGCCATCAGCAATGTCGATGAAGTGATGGCAATCGTGCGCAACATTACCGAACGCAAGCAAGCAGAAGAAGATATTCGGAGGACTCTCGAACAAGAGAAAACCTTAAATGAATTAAAAAGTCGTTTTGTCACGATGGCATCCCACGAATTTCGCACTCCTTTGGCTTCAATTTTATCCTCTTCGGAGCTGTTAGAGCATTATGGTCACAAGTGGGATGATGATAAAAAACTGCGTCATTTATACCGTATCCAAAGTTCAGTCAAGCACATGACTGAATTATTAAATGACGTTTTGTTATTGGGAAAAGCCGATGCTGGGAAACTGAAGCTAAACCCCACTCAAATTAACTTGGTTCAATTCTGTCAAGAGCTAGTTGAAGAAGTTGGATTAAACTGCACAACTCATCAAATTATCTTTCAAGCTGAAAGTCATCTAGAAGTAACCACCAACTGTGGGCAAAAATCACCCAATTCAGAAGATGAATTTTGCTCTGCTGTTTGTATGGATGAAAAAATACTGCGTCATGTCTTATATAATCTGCTGTCGAATGCCATCAAGTATTCTCCCCAGGCTGAGCGAGTTATATTTGATTTAGTTTGTCAATCGAAACAGGCAATCTTCCGTATTCAGGATTTTGGTATTGGTATTCCTGTCAAAGACCAAGAGCAATTATTTGATTCTTTTCATCGGGCTGATAATGTAGGTTCGATTCCAGGGACTGGCTTGGGATTACCGATTGTCAAAAGGTCGGTAGACCTGCATTCTGGGTCAATAGTCATGACAAGTCAAATTGACCAAGGATCTACTTTCACGGTCACTCTGCCCTATCTATAAGTAATTACGCCGTAATTTGAATTACATTTAGTAGTTATTCTAATTATATTGTTGTTGGTTATATTTTTTTCGGGCATTAATTATGCTTTATCGCCGTTATTATCCCTGTTTTGTTCAATTAAATACAATTGCAGCTAATCAAGCATATTTTAAATAAATCTTCAATAGATCAGTTTTTCTTCTGAGGCGCTCATCGATCTTATCAGTTAAATTATTAGACAACCAACAAAGTAAAATTAGCAATTGATATCAGCAATTCTCTGATAATTTTTGAGATGAAAGTAATTTACCTAAATAATTTGGTATGGATCTAGATTCTTGAAAACAAGTGCAAATATTTTTTAGTTTGATTATAAATAGCTAATTGTAGTTATTATGTAATACTTTTATAGTTTATAATCAACAAATTTCGAGATAATGATTAGTCTGCCTATTAATATATTTTTTTGTAATAAATATGAAATATAATATTTAATAAGCATATTTTGACAAACAATAATCAATAAACTATTGCTACTTGTCGTTTTTCTAAGTATAGAGCAAAACAAGGCTCATAGTCTTTAATTGATTGATTAAATAAGGTATATCCCTAAAATTATGACCAAAATTCTCGTAATTGAAGACGAACTATTTGTGAGAGAAAATATTGTTGATCTTCTAGAAGCAGAAGAATTTGAAGTTTTTAGTACCGAAAATGGCATTTTGGGTATTTTATGGGCGCAAGAAAATCTTCCCGATTTAGTTATTTGCGATGTGATGATGCCAGAAATCAATGGACATGATGTCTTAGCCGAAATGCGTGATCTACCCGATACGGAACTAACGCCATTTATTTTTCTAACGGCAATGGCTGACAAAGACGATATTAGACACGGTATGGAACTGGGAGCAGATGACTATCTAACCAAGCCGTTTACTAGAGAAGAGTTGCTTACTGCTATTACTTCCCGCTTGCTAAAACAAGCAAAATTGATGAAGCAATATAACGAAGAGCAACAAAAAACTAAAATTTTAGAGCAGAAAGTTAAAGAATTAGAAGCACTAAAGATTCAAGACGAATTGTCTCAGGAATTTCAACAAGCTTTATTGAAGATCAATACTGCGATTAACTTAATTCAGAAAATTCAGCCAGGACAAAAGCGCGATCGCAATCTGAAAATTATTCAAGAAACTTGTGCTGCCGAAATTGCTTTAATCAAGCAAGTTCCTGGTCTAAAATCGAAAATCTGCGCCCAAAATCAGGCACTTGCTCTAATTCTGCAAGATTAAAGCCCAAGGCGATCGCGCAGAGCAAGCAAGCTATTTTTCCTCTCCTGGCTACTCTTAATTATCAAGCATATTTATTTAGGAAAAATCGATTTGTAAAATTGATAAATCATCTTCAAATTGAAAATTAGGATGCCAAGTTCTAACGTACTGTAGTAGTCTCTGTAAATCTCTCTCTGGGGTTTGCTGATACTTTTTGAGCAGATCGATTAAGCGATCTAATCCCCAATGAGAGTTCGCTTGTGGTTCAATTTCATAAATTCCATCGCTAAACACGTATAGGCTAGATTTGGCAGTAATCTTACAAGAAGCATTGACATATTGAATGTTAGGAAACATTCCGACAGGTACTCCTGGCGTTTTTAAGCGTTGTTCTACAGTTTTAAACCCTGGTGTTAAGAGAATTGCGGGAGGATGCCCAGCGCTAGAATAAGTCAGGTTGCTAGTTTCTCGGTCGTAAACTCCATACCAGATCGTAAAATATTTATCGTTGCGCTCGCTCATTTGAAAAGCTTCGTTGAGTCCCTGCAATACCGTATTGGGTTGATAATAATCTACATTACTCAAACCGCGAGATCGCAAAAGATTAATCACCGCTAATGAAGGCAAACTCGCCTGTAAACCATGTCCTGAAACGTCTAGTAAGTAAAAAACCAAATGGCGATCGTCTAACCAAAAATAATCAAAGCTATCTCCCCCAAGCTGTCGTGAAGGAATAAAACAGGCATCAATTTTCAATGATGGATGCTGAAGTGGTTCAGGCAAGATAGTACTTACATACTCTGCTGCTTCTGCCAATTCGGCTTCCAGTAGCTGCTTCTGATTTTGTAGATCCTTACTCAACTGGTGCAAGCGAAGTCCAGCTCTAACTCTCGCTTTTAGCTCGTGCATCTCAATCGGTTTGCATAAAAAGTCATCTGCACCAGCATCCAAACCCTTTACTCGATCTTCGATTGAATCTAAAGAGGTTAAAAGGATAAAAAACGTAGTAGATAATTCAGGAGTAGATTTGATCTGACTACAGACTTCTAATCCATTTTTGCGCGGCATAATCCAGTCACAGATAATCAAAGCTGGACGGATTGCTTTAGCTTTAATTAACCCTTCTTCTCCATCACTTGCTAAGGTGATATCATAACCCTGCATGATTAAAGTTCTCTCTAAAAGCAGTTGAGTTGTAGAGTCATCATCAATGATTAGAATTTGAGCCATAGTGTATTGACAGTTTTTTATCTAATAACCACAGGGTATGGCAATCTTCGCTTAATAACCACCATCCCTCTGTGCCTGGTTAAACCCCTTGCTCTAATTCTAGAAGCTGAAACAGATGCAGCGTATCTAGCACTCAATGTAATAATGAACGCGCTTTAATCAAATTCACCTCAAAATTCTGACTGCTCAAACCGACAAGATTAATTAAGTTTGATCGCCAAGACCATAACTTTTCTACAACGGAATGCTTTGCCAAAAAAGCTTACCAATAGAAGGAACACATCTTAAAATAAAAAGCGAAAAAGCGCAATCAAAATAATACTTTCCAACGATTTGAATGCCTTAGAGCAAGTACTGCTGCAATTCAATCCTTAACGATAGTATCTTCTACTATACTGCTGTCTTCAGGAAAGCTATTATTAATTATCGTATCTTCAATAACTACCGTATCTTGGTAAGATTTTTTATTAGAAAAAGCAGGTTTATATTCGGTTCTTTCGCTGCTACAGTAATTTAAAAACTGGCTATTATCGGTACTATAAGTAATATAGCTGTAAGAAATTTTTATGCCATTACCGATACGAATAATATCTCCAGAAACTAAACGGTGAAGCGGTTTTTTCTTGCCGTTGATCGAAATGCCGTTGCGGCTTCTTTTTCGCTTACCTTTGCCATCAATAATCCAGTACGAATAATCAGCTTTATCTCCTCCCTCGGTATATCTCATCCAAGCAACAGTGGCATGATGGCGAGAAGCTAGAGGATCGCTGATTACTAGGTCGTTATGAGGATGGCGACCAATAGAAAATACGTTGGAATTAAGGGAAACAGCCCGTCTCGATTCTGGCGATTCCACAATTAAGACGTGTCTTCCTTTAGGTAGGTCGGCCTTATTTAAATTGACTAAAGTTAGTTTAGATTTGGGATCGACCATCTGGTTGGATTATATAATTTATACCTAAAACTGAGCTATAACTAAGACTACATAAAGTAGTTTTGATACTTATTAATTCTCGAAACAGATAGGCAGTCTCATGATAATGAACGCTTACTTAAAACTAGCCTAAAACATATTGTTGTTAATATTCACCTACTTTATTCTAATCTAAAAAAATAGATCGGCAATGTTATCTAATGTACACGGATTTAACCATTTTTGTGACTAATTGACATCAGTAAAATTATGGAATAGTTATTTTTTGGTAGTATTATTGAGGTAGTAATGATTCGCAGTGAGCGATAAATCCTGCATCTTTTAAAGAAGCGATCGCAGCTATTTCATTCTGCACCCAAAATTTTTGTCCAAAGCGAATAAATTGCCTTTGCTCTCCTTGACCAATAGCTGCAATTACGGGAATTTTAAATTTATTTTGTTCGACAGACTGCTGTTCTAAAATTCTTTTTAAATAATTACTTTTTACCCGATCTAAAGCCTGTTCGGGAGTAATCTCTAACATTAGCATTTTTACTTGTTCTACTGCTTCAGCATCATCTATGATTAGCTGATATTTTTCGTTTCGCTGTTGTGCTTTCCCCCAAACAATTAACTGTTTGCCTTCTTGTAATAATGGTTCTAATTCTTGATAGGTGGTAGGAAAGATTGTTCCCTCCGCTTCGCCTGTAATGTCTTCCATCTGCACAAAAGCCATCGGATCACCTTTTTTGGTAATAATTTTCCTAACTGAACTGAGCATCACCACCGCACTAATTTTCTGCCTAGCTTTTTGTTCAGCTAAAGCACTTAAGCTAATCGGTGACAAAATTTGTGCTGCTTGCTGAATCGATTTGAGGGGATGATCGCTAATGTAAAAACCAATGTATTCCTTTTCTAGGCGCAGTTTTTCCTGGAGAAGATAGTCTTCTACGGCAGGAGTATTAGGTGCTTGTTCAAAAATATCTGGGGATTTCTCTTGCCCTGCCATACCGCTCATCATGTCAAATAGATTAAGTTGACCACTGGCTTTCTCTTTGTTGCGTTGTTGCGCCCAAGAGATAATCACATCAATGTCGTTAATCAACTGTCGGCGGTTAGGCTGTATTAAGTCAAAAGCACCACAATAAATTAACGTTTCTAAAGCTCTACGGTTAACGGTGCGTAATTCTACCCGTTCACAAAAATCTGCCAGAGATTTAAATTCACCATTAGTACTTCTGGCACTGAGAATATTTTCAATTGCGCCTTGCCCCAGATTTTTAACTGCCGATAAACCAAATAAAATATGGTTGTCGTCTAAGGGTAAAAAATCTTCTACCGAACGATTGATGTCGGGAGGCAAAATGATTATGCCCATTTTCTGGGCATTTTCCCGATAGCGATCAACTTTATCCTGAATTCCGCTGCTAGCAGTTAGCAATGCGGACATATATTCAACAGGATAATTGGCTTTGAGATATGCAGTTTGATAGGTTACATATGCATAAGCAGTGGAATGTGACTTATTAAAACAGTTAGATGCCACCATGCCGTTAGCCAACAGAAAATTATGCTCCTGGGCTACGCCAAGATCATAGACAGCTTGTTTACCTAGTAATTGACGACTGACAATTTTGACCATGTATTAATGCAAAGGAATCTAAATAAGTTACAAGTTGTGACTCACTGCTCATTTGTTGAGTCGAAAAAAACGTAAAATCGTTAAAATTACAGTTAAAATCACATTATCTTCTCAACACTTTGATTAAATTTGAGGCACGCCTATCGACACTATATACGGTAAATATAAAGGATTAAAACCAAGTCAGCTCAAGCAGCTAAAAAAACTTTATCATCAGAAACTGCCTGGAGATATTATCGTTACATCAGAGTTTGCTCAAAGACTAGCTGCGATTAGTACTGACATCAATCAACCTGTCTGTGCTTATTTGAACCGTCGAGGGCAGGTAATTAGAGTCGGGGTGGGGAATGCTCATCAGACTCAAATTCCGCCTTTAGAACTACCTCGCTATGGCGCTAAACGTCTTTCAGGAATTCGCTGTATTGCCACCAAGCTCAAAGCAGAACCACCAAAAGAGTCGAGCTTAACCGCTATGGTGCGCCAGAGATTAGATGCTTTGGCTCTCATTACCCTGACTGGTACAGGTAAATTTAAACGGGGTGGCGGTGCAACAGGCTATGTTCAAGAAACGTATTTAGCTCATTTATTACCCCAAACTGAAACAACTTTAGCAGAACAACAGTATTGGTCGGTATCTGTGCCGATGTCTCTAGATGCCCTGAGTGGGCAGGATTTTTTAGATCTAGTTGAAAGCTTAGAAGCTGAGTTTGAACGAGAATATGTTGCCCAACAGGTAGATGTAGAACACGATCGCGTTATTTTAGTTGGTCTACAGCTTAACCAGACTGAAGAGCAAGAATTTGAAGACCGCTTAAATGAGCTGGTGGGTTTGGTAGACACGGCTGGGGGAGAAGTATTAGAGACAATTCGGCAAAAGCGATCGCGCCCTCATCCTCAAACCTTAGTTGGTGAAGGTAAGGTACAGGAAATTGCTCTACGGGTACAAACTTTGGGCGCTAACCTGGTAGCCTTCGATCGATCGCTTTCCCCTGCCCAAATTCGCAACTTAGAAAGCCAGTTTGGGGTACGGGTAGTCGATCGCACCGAAATTATCTTGGATATTTTTGCTCAACGCGCTCAATCCCGCGCTGGTAAACTACAGGTAGAGTTAGCGCAGTTAGAATATATGTTACCCCGCTTGGTAGGTAGAGGTCAGGCGATGTCTCGTCTTGGTGGCGGTATTGGGACAAGAGGACCTGGCGAAACTAAGCTAGAAACCGAAAGACGGAGTATTCAAAAGCGGATTGCTCGTTTGCAGGGAGAAGTCAACGAATTACAAGCACATCGTTCGCGAATGCGCAAACAACGCCAAAAGCAAGATGTTCCCAGTGTGGCGATCGTTGGTTATACCAATGCAGGAAAGTCAACTTTAATCAATGCTTTAACTAATTCTGAAGTATACGTAGCCGATCAGCTATTTGCTACCTTAGATCCCACTACCCGTCGCTTATCCATACCCGATGCTGATACGGGTGAACCTCGAAATATTCTATTAACTGATACGGTTGGCTTTATCCAACAGCTACCACCACCTTTAGTAGACGCTTTTCGTGCCACTTTAGAAGAAGTTACCGAAGCAGATGCCTTAATTCACGTAGTAGATCTATCTCATCCTACCTGGTCAAACCAGATCCGTTCAGTGATGGAAATTTTAGGCGAAATGCCGCTCGCTCCTGGCCCTATATTACTCGTGTTTAATAAACTAGATAAAGTTGGCAGCGATTCTTTAACTAAGGCTAAAGACGAATTTCCCCTAGCTTTGTTTATCTCGGCTGGCGATCGCTTAGGACTAGAAACCCTCCGTCTGAAGTTATCTTTACTGGTTGATTTCGCTGGTGTAGGAGGGTAAAAAGAATCAGGTAAGAGTTAAAGATTTAAACATAAATCGACAGTTTCTTTCAGCGACGATTATAGTGCGATCGCTTTGGTCTAATTTATTAAATTTTCTCAACTTCGGTTGTTTCAGTAGAACTAGTTTCCCAGGTAGTAAATCACAGCTTAATCGCGATTAACGAGCTTAAAATAAAATTCAATTTCGCTACTTATGAAAAATGAATTTTTCCAATTTACCACAATATTTATTACCTCAAACTGTATCTAGCACGGGAGCAATTTTATTAGATGTAGAGAATTTTCCTTTAAAATTAGACTTGGCAAAGCATTTAAAGCCATACTGCAAATACGATATTACCATCAAGTTTGCAGTAGCAAATTGGCAAAATAGTAGCATTTCCAAACTGGATAAATATTTACATCAGCAAGGATATCAATTAATCCATGTGCCAAAAGAGCAAAATGCTGCTGATGCCCAAATTTTAACTTTAGGTGCTGCTTTGCAATTTAATTATCCCCAGGTAAAAGAAGTAGTCGTTGTTTCTCACGATGCTATTTTTAATTATTTACACCAAAGTTTACAAAGACAAGGTTGCAATACTTATAAAGTTTATCAGCAGGCAGGAAATGTTTATGTTGATGATTTTATTAGCGATCGCAACTCGCTAATTACCAAAGTCGTTAATCATACTCAAACGCCAAAGATCGAGCAGGAAATACAAACCAAAATAGAGCTAACTTTAGTTGAGCTTACCCAAAACTCGCAGCAAAAGGTGACTTTATCACAGTTATCTCAAGAATTCAAAGTTAGGCATCAAAAAACTATATCTGAAGCTTTAAAAGAGCATAAATTATCTAAGTCTACATTGGGTTTTATTAAGAAAAGCTGCTCTAACAAGATTAATATTGAACTTCAAAACAATACGCATTATTTATCCCTAAAAAGGTTGCCAAAGTAAATGTGCAATATTGCCTTATTTTATTTGTCTTTTCCCTTCATATACAGCTAAATCTTCTCGTTCAAGATCGGGTAAATTGTGTAACGCTTCATCCCAAGTTGTATAAGATTGCAGTGATTTAACTACTTTATCTAGAGGTTCAGCAAAGATATGCTGGCAATCAATTTCTTCAGCAAAGTTAATGCTATAAGCTAGTTGTTCTTGTGGCGGATTAAATTGAGCATCAACTCCTGGCTTATTTCCTCTGGCATCTAGACGATACCAACCATATTCGGCAAGATACACTGCATTAAATCCATGAAGAGAATAAGGCGCGCCATGATCAAAAACACTTAACCTTTGGTAACAAAAGCCAGCAGGAATCGAATTAGCCCGCAGCAAAGCAGCGAGTAAATGACTTTTGGCAAAGCAATAGCCAGTTTTGTGTTGTAATACTTCTGAGGCGCGACAGGTAACTGGATTCATTTGGAAATCGCTACTGTGCTTAATATTGTCCCTCACCCATTCAAAACAAGCTTTAACAGTGGTATTGACGTTAGAGGTTGCTAGCTGTTGAGATAGTTGCAGGATATTGGCATTTTTCCAGTCGATGATTTTGGTTGCTGTTAAGTATGCTTGCATTTTATTTAATCAATAACTAAGATCCACAGATGGAGTTATTTGTTGGTGGTGTTGATTGAAAGTTTTTTAATGATTTGAGCTTTTTTCCCTAAAATTCGTCAACTTTGATTAATTAAATATAGATACAATAGGTCAGTACAATCATCAACCTGATAAATTTAGACAAACATCTTTAATTCGATGATTATAGACCGACCATGAACCTGACACCAATCTGGGGTTCGCTAACCGTTTTTACGCTCTGTCCTTTATTGGGCGGAATTCCTTTAATAGACTGGATAATGTATGGTATTACTGGTCGTCAGCTTAGCAAGCTAGGAACTGGCAATATCTCAGTATCAGCAGCTTTTTACCATGGCGGTAAACTGGTAGGGGTTTGTGCTGTACTCTCCGAAGCAGCCAAAGGAATTATAGCGGTGTTGTTAGCTAGAGCTTTTTTTCCTCCAGGTTCAGTTTGGGAAATTGTTGCCATCATTGCTTTAGTAATGGGGCGTTATTGGATTGGCAAAAGTGCAGGCACAACTAATGCAGTGTGGGGCATTGTAGCTCATGATGCGATCGCAGCTGGACTAGTATGGTTAATTAGCTTAATAAGTTTTACCATTATTCGCGATCGCGCTTTCGGGAAATATAGTGCCTTGATCTTACTCGTAGTAATTATTGGCTTGCGTCATCCCAGTCAACCAGAATATGCAGTTGCCACCTTTGCTTTAGCCAGTTTACTAGCCTGGATTTATCAAAATATACCAGATGATTTGGATTTGGCTGCCAATTCAGATCAATCTAGCAATAGCAAAATGTTTCGCTTTTTTCAGGGAGATAAAAATATTATTACTTTAGATAGCAAATTAAACCCTAGTCAAGTCGGTTCCAAAGCCGCTAATCTTGCCTTGCTAAAACGGCGAGGATATGCTGTGGCGCAGGGATGGGTATTGCGCCCTGGTGACGATCTTAAAGCTTTAGTAAGCATCCTAAAACCTTCGGTTGACTCTCCTTTAATTGTTCGTTCTTCTGCCATCGGGGAAGATTCTCAATCTGCTTCGGCTGCGGGGCAGTATATTAGTATTCTCAACGTTACCAGTAAAGAAAAATTGCAGTCAGCGATTGTTGAGTGTCAAGCCTCTTATCTCCAAAGCAATGCTGTAGAGTATCGTCGTCAAAATCGTCAAGGCGAAGCATCGATGGCAATCCTAATTCAACGGCAGATTGAAGGCATCTATAGCGGGGTTGCTTTTAGTCGTGATCCTGTAGATCAGCTCAACGAGAATGTAGCGGTAGAAGCCTTACCAGGTAAAGCTACTAAAATTGTCTCAGGTAAATTTACCCCCCAAAGATATCGTGTTGCTATCCCCGAAGCTGACTTATCGGCTCGATCTCAAGCTAATTTCCCCATTACCGTTACTCTCGAAAATGATCGTGAAGATGCCGTAGCCATTCCCACAGAAATCATTGAATCGGCGGCACTGATAGCTAGGGAAATGGAAGATTTATTTGAAGGAATCCCCCAAGATATTGAATGGACTTACGACGGCGATAAGCTCTGGCTGTTACAGGTTCGTCCCATTACTACCTTGCAGCCAATTTGGACTAGACGAATTGCAGCCGAAGTTATTCCTGGCAAAATCCGCCCTCTTACCTGGTCGATTAATCAACCTCTAACCTGTGGCGTTTGGGGTAAGGTGTTTACCATTGTATTAGGCGATCGCGCTAAAGACTTAAACTTTGAAGAGACTGCTACGCTTCACTTTGCTAGTGCCTATTTTAACGTTACTTTGTTGAGTAAGATCTTCCGTCGGATGGGTTTACCCCCAGAAAGCCTAGAATTTTTAACTAGAGGTGCCGAATTTACTAAGCCGCCGCTACGCTCTACGCTCAAAAACTTACCTGGACTATGGCGACTGTTTAAACGAGAATGGCGCTTAATCGAGGATTTTGAACGCGATCGCGCCAAATTTTTTACCCCAATTATCGCCGCGATCGAAACACAAGCGGTGGCAGAATTATCGCCAACCGAAATAATCGACCGAATCAATACTCTTTTAGAATTACTTAATAAAGCAACCTACTATAATATCCTTGCTCCTTTGAGCTTGGCAATCCGCCAAGGAGTACTCAAAGTAGCCGAAACTGAGTTAGATCGTAGTCAAATCCCAGAAGTCATTGCTGTTAGTTCTTTGGCTGGGGTAGCATCGGAAACTCGTAAACTATTAGCCACCGAACAAATTACCCTAGATTCCAGTGCTTCTCTATTTGCTCATATTGCTGAAAATCCAGAAGGAGCAGGAGTTATGGAGCGTTTCAATCTTTGGCTCGACCAATATGGCTATCTCAGTGAAGTGGCAACCGATATTGCCGTTCCTCGCTGGCGAGATAAGCCAGGTATTCCCAGACAAATGTTTACTCGGTTTTACTTTGATACTCATAGTGCCAAAATAGCTCAATCATCTGCCAAAATCCCTCCTCAATCATGGAAAGCAAAGCTAGTCCAAAAGCGACTGAACCTCAAAGGTCAAGTAGGAGAAACCTATAATAAACTGCTGGCAAATTTACGTTGGGTAATTGTGGCATTAGAGCAACAATGGCTAGAGCGTGGCTTAATCACGGATGTAGAAGACATATTTCTACTCAAGTTAGAAGAAATAGTAGCGGTAGTTGAGAATACTGATAGTAGCCTGAGTCAAAAGCTGCCTCAACTGATCAAAACTAGGAAGCAACAATGGCAAACAGCTAAAAAATTAACTCCTGTGCCAAGATTGGTCTACGGCAAGCCCGAGCCTTCAGTTTGGAAAGCTCCTGTAATTATCGACTCTCAGTCTAAATTTAAAGGAATTGGTGCTAGTTCTGGTCAAATAGAAGGAGTGGTCAAAGTTATATCTAACCTGCAACAAACTGAGGGTATCGACAGTCAGACAATCCTTGTTGTTCCTTATACCGATGCTGGCTGGTCGCCGCTGCTGGCTCGCGCAGGAGGCTTGATTTCTGAGGTAGGAGGTCGTCTATCTCATGGAGCAATCATCGCCAGAGAATACAGCATACCTGCGGTTATGGATATTGCTAATGCCACACAATTATTTCATGATGGTCAACAAGTAAGAATAAATGGTCAAACGGGAATAGTAGAAATATTGAAGTAGATCGACTATTAAATTTTGAATTATATTAAAGATTAACCATTACCTTTTTATATGCTTGCTCTGATTATCGCTGTTATCGTGGTTTTGTCTGGTTCGGCTTTTTGCTCGGGGGCGGAAACTGCGCTATTGTCTATTTCTCCCATTAAGGTAAGACAACTAGCTCAATCTAAAAAACCCGCAGCCTTAGCCTTAGCAAGCATCCGTCTTCATATTAATCGACCGATCGCCACCGTAGTTATTCTCAATAATATATTTAATATTGTCGGCAGTATTACGATTGGTAGTCTGATTAGCCAAATATTAGGTAATGCTTGGTTAGGAGTTTTTTCAGCTATTCTAACCTTTTTGATTATTATCTTTGGTGAGATTCTACCGAAGGTTCTTTGTCAACGTTATGCTGAATCAGTTTGTTTAGTTGTCGCCATTCCAATTAATTTTTTGACCCTAATCTTTACGCCATTGGTGTGGTTGTTAGAACAGGTTACCGCGCCGTTTACCAAAGCAAACAATCTTCCCACTACTGATGAGGCAGAAATTAAATTTTTAACTAATATCGGCTTTCAAGAAGGGGTAATTGAAGATGATGAAGCCGAAATGATTCAACGGGTTTTTCAGCTCAACGATCTTAATGCTTCAGACTTGATGACACCCAGAATTATTACTACTTATCTTCAAGGCGACCAAACCTTAAACGAATGCCAGTCAGAAATTATTAAGTCTCAACACACCCGCATTTTAGTGATTGATGCAACTATCGATAACGTTACTGGCTTGGTATTGAAAGATGAATTATTAACTGCCATGATTGAAGGTAATGGCGATCGCCAAATCAACAACCTTCAGCGTCCCGTACATTTTGTTCCTGAAACTAATCGCGCTGATAAACTGCTTAAGGTATTTCAGGAAAATAGAGAACATCTAGCGGTAGTGCTAGATGAGTATGGCGGAGTAGCAGGTGTTGTAACTCTCGAAGATGTTTTAGAGGTTCTCACGGGAGAAATTGTCGATGAAACTGATCGCAATGTTGACTTACAGGAAATTGCTCGGAAGAAGCGTTTGCGGCTACTCAAGTCTAGAGGAATTAACAACGAAGTGATTTGAAAGCTGCCAATTGAACTATTTTTTTTCGCGATCGCTGCAAAATAGTTACAGATGCACGACTTCTATAATATGAAGTATATATATTTGCCAGAGATGGTATTTTGTTTTATTCTTTAAAAAAGACCAAACGGTCTTGATAAAAATTGATGTCTAAAGCCGAACAAACTAAAGCGCGTATAATTCAGCAGGCAGCAGAATTATTTAACCAGCAAGGTTATGCAGGTTCTTCTATTGGCGATATTATGCAGGCAACTGGTTTGAAAAAAGGAGGAATATACAATTATTTCAAAAGTAAAGACGAACTAGCGTTAGCTGCATTTGATTATGCAGAAAGTCTTCTGAGTAAAAGGATTTGGAGTGTGGTAAAAACTAAACGCAATGCGATTGAACGCTTACAGGCACTGGTAGCTAGTTACTTAATTTATATTGACAATCCGCCCATTATGGGAGGCTGTCCAATTTTAAACACGGCGATCGAAGTTGATGATACTGATTCTCCTTTGCGCGATCGCGCTTTACAGGCGATGAATTCCAGTCGTGGTTTAATTGTACGAATTATCAACATAGGAATCACAAAAGGAGAAGTGCGATCAACTGTTGAACCTGATACCATTGCCACAATTATTTTTTCGACTTTAGAAGGAGCAATTATGATGAGCAAACTAGAACGAAATCCCCTTCATCTACAAAGAGTTGTCGCGCACTTGCAAAGTTATATTCAAAACAGTCTGGCGTAAAATGCAGCTAAATTTTTTTGTCTAATAAAAGACCGTTCGGTCTGTAAAATTAATCATTGACCTCAAATGAAGAAACAACCCTTTGAAGTAGCACTAAACTTACCAATTAAAACCTATGACATTGATTTTGCAGGAATTGTCAGCAATATTGTCTATATTCGCTGGTTAGAAGACTTACGACTGAAAATGTTAGAGTCCCATTTCCCGATAGAAAAGTTAATGTCAAAGGGATACTGCCCAACTGTTAACTCTACCCAAATCAAATATCAGAAAGCTTTACGGTTAGGCGATCGCGTAATGGGTAAAATGTGGATGTCTCAATTGGGGCGTTTGCGCTGTACTGTACAAGCCGAAATTTATCTGGGACAAGAAATAGCTGCTACTGCAACCCAGGTGGGATTTTTTATGAGTTTAGAAACTATGCGTCCAATGGCTATGCCCGAAGAATTTAAACATATTTATGCCGAAGCTGAATATGATTAATTTTTTAGCTAAGTAAATGGAAAAACAAAATTGTCAGGCAATTCAAGCTTACTTATACGAACAAATTCCATTATCAAAAGCAATGGAGGTTCAAGTAATGGAAGTCACCAGCAATTTAGTAACTTTAGCTGCACCAATCAAGCCTAATATCAATCATCGCTCAACAGTGTTTGGTGGTAGTGCTTCGGCTTTGGCAATCTTAAGTGCGTGGACACTAGTTAATTGTCGTCTTCAGAGTGAAGGTATTCCAACCAGATTGGTAATTCAGAAAAACAGCATAAGTTATGACCAACCAATTACTAGTGACTTTGAAGCAATTTGTTCTTTACCAGATCAGCAAGTATGGACAAAATTTAGCAAAATTCTTCAGAAAAAAAAGAAATCTCGCATCACGGTTAATTCTTTTCTGCAATGCCAAGGACAACAGGTAGGAGAGTTTACAGGGGTTTTTGTTGCTTTAGAAATTTAAATACAGGATGTAAATACAATGTCAAAGATTAAAAATGGTTCAACTGCTATCGCCTGTGCATCTGGCGGTTTTAAAGCAATGTTATTACTTGGGCGGTAATGACAGCGATCGCAGGTATTTTTAGACCAGGGCTAACGCACACACTTCTTAACATTCAAGAAAGATTAGTAAACCGACAACGTATAAGGCATATTCTCAGGCTGATTGTCGGCAATCTGTTATCAAAAAACTGCTTGTTTTTGTTTGAATTCTTAACAAGATGATTAATAAATTATTAATTATTACACCATTAATTATCATCACATTGCGGAGTGATATTATCGGTCTTTTTTAGGTGATTATAATCACTGGTTCTCTTTAATAGCATCTTTATACTGGCTTTATAAGTAAATCAAACTTCGATAAACTTTTAAATCATCAACCGTTTTAAATCATGAAAAAGCAATTATCTTCTGTCTTTTTAGCTGTTAGTCTCTTTACAATTAATGCCTTACCTGCTCAAGCAAATAATGGGGTTTTATTAAGCAATGGAAAAGCAAGTCAGTCTGGAATTACTTCTGGTCAGTGGTGCTTTGAGCTTCCTTGGATGGGCATATTTTGTTACGATCTTTAAATCTCTTGCTCATAAAAATGTTTGACAATTATTGGCACAATTGGAAATAAAAAGTAGTTAGCTAAATCTAATTAACAAAAACTTAAATTTAAAATAATTCAAGCAAGGCGATCGCTCTTCCAAGCTGCGATCGCCTTGCTTTTTTAAAGGTAATCTTCAAAATTATTTTCCCATAAACTAATTTGTTGGTCGCTCACCTAAAACGCTCCACATTTGGGCTTGATGAGGTATGACCAAATTTGAATTAGTTGGAGTAACGTTTTGACTTTGAGGCTGAGTAAGATAAGCGCGAGTAGCAGTATAACCAACCACAAACATGGAAAAAGCAGCCAGAGAAAACCCAATTGCTCGATCTAAATTAGATACATTTTCGTTAGATGTCTGTAACCGCATCTTGTAATAACCTCAATTGCTCTGAAATTTCTTTTTACATTATTCCAAAAATAATTGTAACAACGGCTACTTTTCACAAAACTTATTTAGTTGAAAGAAGAATTAGAATCAACTTGAACCGACTCCATAACTTGTTCAGACAAAGAAAAAGGAAGCTGTTGATGATGAGAAGTAATTCCGTGACCAATCCCAGCTACAAGTCCTAAAATTGATGGAAGTATCAATGATGCCCAGTCTTTCATCTATATAATTGTTGCGAGTTTACTCTAAGATGGCACTGGAATTGACGATAATTTGTAGCAAAAATCACTAAAAATCGAGAATAGTTAACCAGTAATGCAATTTGCACATCAAAGTCATTCAAATATTGCAGATAGAGTAGGATGACAATCGGCGATCGCACTGGCAATTGCCAGTCGCTATTCACGCGATAGAAGCGTTCAAAAATTCGGCTTTGTTCGGTCGGTGAAATTCCCATCCCAGTATCCTTGATCGCGATGATGGTAGTGCGTAGCGAAGCCATGCCGTTAGGCTTATCGCTCTGGGACAAACTTACTTTCACAGAACCACCAGTAGAGGTGTACTGAATGGCATTGGCAATTACAGCCGTTTTCATTTGAATAGACAATGAGTAGACCACAACAATGAAATTCAAAAAAGCGCAGTAGTAAATTGCGGAATTTAGGCATCAAAGTAATTTATGTAGCTTTGAGACGATGATGTTGCGATTTAGTTTAGTAGAACCTGGCGTAAAAGCGATCGCTAATTGACATTCCCACAGTGGCGATCGCTTTAATCAGTATTGCTTTACTCTGGAAGTTTAAGAAAAAATTACCCGAACCACTCTTGGTTTTAGGAGCAGCGATCGCTGGTTTGATTTTATATCCTTTAGTCGGATAATTTCAATTTTTATCTGTACTTAAATAGGTGACAGGTCGATGAATACAGGGAAGATGGATGGTGAAGACACTGCCCTTACATAATTCGCTGTTAACTTTTAAATGCCCCTGATGACGATGAGCGATCGCACTGGCAATTGCCAGTCCCAATCCCGTGCCACCAGTTTGGCGAGAGCGATCGCTATTCACGCGATAGAAGCGTTCAAAAATTCGGCTTTGTTCGGTCGGTGAAATTCCCATCCCAGTATCTTCGATTGCTACGACAGCACTGCGTAGCGAAGCCATGCCGTTAGGCTTATCACTCTGCGACAGACTTACTTTCACCGAACCTCCAGCAGAAGTATACTGAATGCCATTGGCAATCAAATTAGAGACTAAACGGTAAAGTTGCGATTCATTACCTAAAACATAAATCTCCGCATCGGGAACTCGACTCGTCAAATGAATGTTTGAGGCTGTTGCCAGTTCAGATAATTCCTCGCTTAAATCGGCAATCAAATCATTCAAGCAGCAGGGCTGAAATGGTTTTGAGGAGGACACGGGGCTGGAGGTTGCCTCCAGCCCGTGAGATGTCCGTGAGAAATCCTGTTCCAAGCTGACTAGCAAAAGTAAATCAGCGATTAAGTGGCTCAAGCGTCGTCCCTGTCGCTCAACCCTCTGGAGCATCTGGGAAACATCCTGTTGATGTCCCGGTGGCAGCCGTAAAATTGCCTCCACTGTTGCCAGAAGACTAGCTAGGGGCGATCGCAGTTCGTGGGCAGCATTGGCAGTAAACTGTTGTTGTTGTTGATAGGATTGGTAAATCGGCTGCATCGCTAACCCCGAAAGATACCAACTGGAGACGGCAACCAAGCCTAGAGCAATGGGCAATCCCACCGCCAAAATCAATTGTATTTGTCTGACCTCCGAATCATAGGGTACTAAGGTTCGCCCAATTTGCAGATAGCCCCAGGATGGATGAGAGCTACTTCCATTGGCAAGATGATGGGTATTAGCACTGTGTAGGATAATGGTGAACTGGTGATAGCGAATACCATGGGTACTCTTAAATGTTTGCCACTGAGCGGGATTGATAGTTTGGGGCAGTTGTGTAGGTTGAGTGGGAGAAAAAGCCAGCAGTTTTCCGTGATGGTCGAACAGACGAAGATAGTAAAGGTCGCGATCGCTGATGCCAATGGTATGTCGTTGAATTAGCGTGGGGTTGGGATTACAAAATTGCCCAGCCAAACACAAATCAGGAAAGATTTGCTGTAAAATTGTGGCAGCTTTTGAAGCAGGTAACATCGGTTCTAAACTATCATGTAGCGTTCCCGCGATCGACTCGATTTCCCGTTCTAGAGATACCCATTTAACTCGAACGAACGCGCGATACATCCCCAACCCAGACAAACTTAAAATCGCTCCCATCACCAAGGCATACCAGAGTGCCAAACGGATACGGCTACGACGAAATAAGTGATGACCGTTCATCGGCATGAATTAAAGCGATAACCCTGACTGGGAATTGTCTCAATAGGACAGTCGCAACCATAGCTGGCTAGCTTACGACGCAGCAATCGCATTTGTGCTGCCACTACATTACTGATGGGTTCTTCTTCAAGCTCCCAAAGTTGATGCCGAATTTTGCTACCTGGAATGATGCGGTTGGGATTTTGCATCAGATAGGCCAGGATTTGAAATTCTTTATTAGTTAGAGGAATCATTTGAGACGGTGAACCCGAGCCAATACACAGGGTGTTATTAGCATAATCTAGGGAAAATTCGCCAATGGTCAGGTTTTGGGGCATAAATTGAGGCGATCGCCTTTGCAAAGCTCTCAACCGCGCCAGTAATTCTTCCATGACAAACGGTTTGACCAAGTAATCGTCCGCTCCAGCATCCAAACCTGTAACGCGGTTTTCAGGCTGACCCAAGGCAGTGAGTATCAGCACGGGCAAGGGATTTTGGTGCGCTCTAAGTCGCTGGCATAGCTCTAATCCTGACAGTTCGGGCAGTAGCCAATCGATAATCGCTACGGTGTAATCCGTCCACTTGTATTCCAGACAGTCCCAGGCTTGAATACCATCTGCTACCCAATCTACTACATATTTCTCGCCAATCAGGACTTGTTTAATTGCCAGTGCCAAATCTTCTTCATCTTCCACCAGTAAAACTCGCATTGTGCCTGAAACCTCAACTACGAGATTGATTCTACCAAAGTCACCGCTATTTCACCTGAATTTCATCTCCTCTGTGACAACATAGCAACTGGTTATATTAATTTGGTAACTATTGGCGATCGCTATAAAGCATTGGCGCAAATTCCCCATGAAGATGTGGCGATCGTATTTGGTGCGGGCTTGTCAGTTGATGGAACTCCCAGTCCCATGTTGGCTGACCGAGTGGAATCTGCTGTGAAACTATATCAGCAGGGTCGCATCCACAAGCTACTAATGACGGGGGACAATAGCACGATTTCCTACAATGAAGTTGTAGCGATGAAACAATACGCTCACGATTTGGGCGTACCGACACGAGATATTACTCTAGATTATGCAGGTTTTAGCACTTATGAGAGTTGTTATCGCGCCCATCAAGTCTTTGACGTGCATCGAGCAGTGGTGATTACCCAAAATTATCATTTACCTCGCGCTGTCTACACTTGTCGTCAGTTAGGAGTAAACGCAGTTGGTTTGGGAACGGCAGATCGAGAGATTTATGGGCTGCGAGGAATGATTCCCTATTTATTACGAGAAATGCTAGCTAATGTTAAAGCATTGTCTGACATTTATCTTACTCGTCCCCATCCTACTTTTTTATGAGTTAATTAAAACCCGATAATTCCCTTCCCATTTAGTTGGAAGGAAGACACAATACCTCAACTACGGAACTAATTCTACGGACGACACAAGCCCGTGAATTCTACAAAAGTTACTGCTATTTCACCTGAATTTCATCTCCTCTGTGGCAACCTAGAGAGGATTTTTGTTCAACCCCAAGTTTTGGTAAGTAGATAGTATGAAACCCATGCAAATTATTAGTTCTATTTTCGCTGTCGGTTTGGTAGTTGGTGCGCCCACGGCTGTGTTTGCTCATGTGGGGCATGGGGATGAATTTGAATCAGAAGGCGGAATTGAGCGAGTACAGGTCAGTGCTGAAACCGATTCGATGTTAGGTATTGTGGTCGAGGCGATCGCTCCAACCACCGATGGTAGTTCTGCCGTGATGATACCCGCTACAGCCTTAGTGGATGCGGATGGTCAACAATTAGTTTTTGTCAAGTCTAATGATTTTTACGAACCCGTGAAAGTTACCACTGGAAAAACTCAGGGAGAATTAATTGAAGTGACTCAAGGTTTGACGGTGGGAGAAAATGTCGTCACCCAAGGCGGTTTGTCCCTTTATGCCGAATCAAAGAAAACGAAATAAAATGCGTAACTCAATTTTAGAGCAAATCTTGGAAACAACGAAACCCATTCAAATTATTAGTTCCATTCTCGCTGTCGGTTTAGCTATTAGTACGCCTAACATCGTGCTGGCTCACGTTGGGCATGGAGATGAATTTCAGTCAGAAGGCGGAATTGGGCGCGTACCAGTTAAGGCTGAAACCGACCAAATGTTAGGAATTGCGATCGCGCCGATTGCTCCAGCTTCAGATGGTAGTTCTGCTGTGATGATACCCGTTACAGCCTTGGTGGATGCAGATGGTCAACAGTTAGTTTTTGTGAAATATAACGATTTTTATGAACCCGTGAAAGTTACCACTGGAACAACTCAAGGGGAATTGATCGAAGTGAATCAAGGTTTGACGGTGGGAGAAAATCTTGTCACCCAAGGCGGTTTGTCCCTTTATGCCGAGTCTCGCAAAAGCAAGGCGAGTCCAGAGCCAATTATCTCGCCCCAAACCGATGACGCTCATGCTCAAGCAGATACTCAAGGAATTCCCCATAGCCATGATAATGCGGGCAATCTCGTCGAGTCGAAGAAATTGCCTTTAGGATTATTCGCTGCCATTGGTGGGGGAGCGGTGCTGTTAGTTGGCGGAGTTGGAGCGATCGCTATTAGGGGAGATAGGGGTAAAAAGAAACGTTCCTTTTCCAGTAAAACTAGCAAGAGAGATTTTTAATTTAAGATGTTTAGCTCAATTCTGAATCAGATTCTCAAAAATTCCATTGCCCAACGGTGGTTAATTGTGGTCGGGGCGATTTTAGTAACGGTATGGGGCGTTTTCAGCCTCACCCAGATGCCTTTAGATGTGTTTCCCGAATTTGCTCCGCCCCAAGTTGATATTCAAACCGAAGCCACGGGACTAGCTCCAGAGGAAGTGGAATCTCAAATTACTGTTCCCATTGAAAGCGCAGTCAATGGCTTACCTGGCGTAACCACCGTGAGATCGTCTTCTAAAGTCGGCTTATCAATGGTACAAGTGGTTTTCGATCAAAATGCAGACATTTACCGAGCCAGACAATCTGTCACAGAACGGTTACAACAGATAACAAGTCAACTGCCTGAAGGCACTCATCCCCCCGAAATTTCCCCATTAGTATCTCCTTTAGGTACGATTTTGCAGTATGCCTTCACCGTCAACGGGCAAGGTCAAACTTCCTTGATGGATTTACGCCGTTTAGTGGAAGTTAGCTTCAGTAATCAAATTCTCTCTGTGCCAGGAGTTTCTCAAGTCACGATTTATGGAGGGGATGAACGCCAGGAACAGGTGTTAGTCGATCCAGCCAAACTGCGATCGCTTAATGTCTCTCTCACGGAAGTTACCGATGCTGCTAGGGGCGCAAATTCCACTGCTCCTGGTGGCTTCTTAATTGGTGGGGGACAAGAGCTATTAGTGCGGGGCATGGGGCAAGTACAATCCATTGAAGATTTACAACAATCAGTGGTGAAAGTTCAGAATGACAAGCCTATTTTGCTCAAAGACTTAACGGAAGTCAAAACGGGGTCGGCACTTAAGCGGGGGGATGCCAGTTTTAACGGGCAACCTGCGGTGGTGATGATGATTAACAAACAGCCCGATGTGGATACTCCCACCGTTACCAAAGCAGTGGAAGCGGTGATGGAGTCGCTACAGCCCTCATTCCCCGCCGACGTGCAGATAGCACGGACATTTCGCCAATCCAATTTTATTGATGCTGCCATTGGCAATGTCAGTGGTTCGCTGGTTCAGGGCATCATTATTGTTTCGGCGATCATGCTGCTGTTTTTGATGAATTGGCGCACCGCAGCGATTACCCTGAGTGCGATTCCCCTGTCGCTGTTGATTGGCTTAATGTTCATGAAAGCCTTTGGTTTGGGGATTAATACCATGACGTTAGGGGGCTTAGTGGTTGCCATCGGTTCGGTGGTAGATGATGCGATCGTCGATATGGAGAACTGCTATCGCGGACTCCGTACCAACCAAGCTCAGGGCAACCCCAAACATCCTTTGCGAGTGGTGTATGACACCTCGGTGGAAGTGCGGTTGGCAGTGATTTTTTCCACGGTGATTATCATTGTGGTGTTCGCACCGATCTTTAGTTTGACGGGAGTAGAAGGACGGATTTTTGCTCCGATGGGATTGGCTTATTTGCTCTCAATTGCTGCTTCTACCCTGGTTGCTATGACCCTTTCTCCCGCCCTCTGTGCGATTCTGCTGGCTAATCAGACCTTACCCCAAGAAGGAACTTTTGTTTCGCGCTGGGCACAACGGTTGTATCGCCCTCTACTGAACCTGTCCCTGCGCTTGCCCCAACTCATTCTCGGTCTATCCTTGACTGCTCTGGTGGCTACTTTGACGCTCGTTCCTTCCTTGGGACGAGTCTTCCTGCCCGAATTTCAGGAAAAATCGATGGTTAACTCAATGGTTTTGTTTCCTGGTGTTTCTTTAGATATGACCAATCGGGCAGGGATGGCACTGTCTAATTCCCTGAAGGACAATCACCTGTACGAGTGGGTACAGGTGCGGGCTGGACGCGCTCCTGGCGATGCTGATGGTGCAGGAGTCAGCATGGCGCACGTCGATGTGGAACTCAGCGACCTTGCCCTCAAAGACCGCGAAGCCAACGTGAAGCAACTGCGGGAAACCTTTTTGAAGTTACCAGGGGTTGTCCCGAATATCGGAGGTTTTATTTCCCACCGTATGGATGAGGTGTTATCTGGAGTCAGAAGTGCGATCGCCATTAAAATCTTTGGCTCCGACCTCGGCGAACTGCGTCAAATTGGCGAACAGGTGCGGGATGCCATTGAACCCATTGAAGGGGTGGTGGATTTGCAACTCGAACCTCAACTGCCGATCCGTCAGGTACAAATTCAGTACAAAAGAGGAGCAGCAGCCAATTATGGTTTGAGTATGGAGGCAATTTCAGAGGTTGTCGAAACTGCACTAAACGGTCGGGTAGTCTCCCAGGTAGCAGAAAATCAACAGTTAATTGACATTGCTGTGGGATTACAAGAATCGGCTCGCAATAATCTCGATGCCATTGGTGCTATTCCCATCTCTACCCCCACGGGAGAAATCATTCCCCTCAGTACCGTTGCTCAAGTAACCTATGGCATGGGAGCAAATGTAGTTAATCGGGAGGATGTATCGCGCTTAATCGTGGTTTCCGCTAACGTGCAGGGGCGTGACTTGGGTAGTGTGGTCGGCGATATTCAAGGAACTATTGGCCAAAAGGTACAGTTACCCCAGGGCTACTTTATTCAATACGGCGGACAGTTTGAATCGGAGCAACGTGCTACCAATAACCTACTGGTATTTAGTATCCTAGCAGCGATTGTTATCGCCATCTTAATGTTTTTCTCGGTGAAATCCCTTCCCGCTACGATCGCGATTATGCTCAATTTACCTTTGGCTTTAGTGGGGGGTATTGTCTCTATTGCCTTGAGTGGTGGCGTGATTTCGATCGCTTCTTTAATCGGGTTTATTACTCTGTTTGGGGTTGCCGTTCGCAATGGCTTATTATTGGTAGACAATTACAACAATAAGTTTGCCCAAGGAATGGACTTTAAAGATGCGATCGTCAACGGTTCTCTAGACCGAGTAAACGCGATCTTGATGACCGCCCTCACCTCAGCTTTGGGGATGCTACCTTTAGCGATCGCTAGTGGAGCGGGAAACGAAATTCTACAACCCCTGGCAATTGTGGTGTTGGGTGGTTTATTTACCTCCACCGCCTTGACCTTATTGGTAATTCCTGCCCTCTACGCTAAGTTTGGCAAGTGGCTGATTCCCAAACAAACATCAACTGACCTGGAGAAAAACTTTTATCTCAACGAGCCGCCGAAAGTATCGGTTGAGTCACAATTATAGTCCCTTTCTGACACTCTTGAGAATTACCAACTCTGTAAGTACTCAATTAACCTGAGTAATTGACCAAGGAAGCTTTTGATTGGCAAACATCGGTACAACTTCGCCATACATGGCAGGTACTTGATAAGGTATAGGTTCTAAGGTTATGGCTTTTTTGGGGGGGCTAATTTGATAGATTTGTTGAGCATTATCAGAAACAAAAGCCTGCAAATTGGCGATCGCCTGATGCTTATCGAACAACTCAACTAAAGCCTGGAGAGCAATAGGAGCGGTAAAAATACCCGCAGCACAGCCACAAGCCTCTTTTTTATCAATAGGATGGGGTGCAGAATCGCTGCCAAACATCAATTTAGGATGAGCATTAATGGCTGCATTAAGCAAAGCTTCTCTATCTTCAGGACGTTTAGCGATCGGTTTACAAAATAAGTGTGGTCTAAGCAATCCCCCCGCCAGGTCATCTAAAGTTATTATCAGATGGTGCAAAGTTACAGTAGCGTAAAGATTCTCGTAGTTATCTAGCAAAGAAACTGCATCTGCCGTCGTGATATGCTCCATGATAATTTTTAATCGGGGAAACTTTTGCGCTAAATGCTCAAAGATCGGCAAAAATAATTTTTCTCGATCCATCACAAAGCCGTGAGTTTCTCCATGTATCATTAGAGGAATCTCTAACTCTTCTAAATGTTTGATTGTGATTTCGGCTTTACTTAGCGCGGCTACTCCAGCCTCGCTATTGGTAGTTACTCCCGCAGGATAAAGTTTGACTCCCAAAATATGGGGTTTGAACTGCTCTAGATCTTGATAACTATACTGCTTAAAAAAAGCTGTCATATATGGTTCAAAAACATCTTTGCCAAGGTTCGATTTAATTTCTCGAACATATCCTTGTAAACGCTCTAAATTATCTACTACAGGAACTAAATTGGGCATCACCACTCCTCCCGCAAAGGAAGCTGAACTGAGGGGAATTACTGTCTGCGCCATTGCTCCCTCGCGAAAATGGAGATGCATATCTAGCGGTGAATTAATGATTACTTGCTTATTTTGATTGGTCATCTATTTTTATTTCTAACTCTAGGGATAGAGCAGTACCTTGTTTCTAGCTAACTCTTAACTTCATTTTTGATCGAGCAAATTGATTTATGCCAGAAGTCTAGGGAATTGGGCTATATAATCAATAAATACCAGAAAAGATAAGTATTTGCTTACTGTAATCAATGCCAGCCCAAGTAATTACCATACTGTCTGCTGAAGAAATTCGTCGTACAATTAATCGAATGGCTTCCCAAATCGTCGAGAAATCAGGAAATTTATCGGAAACTATCTTACTGGGTATCCATACCAGGGGTGTTCCCCTGGCTCATTTATTAGCTACACAAATTGAGATTTTAGAAAATACTTCTATAGCTGTCGGCGCGATCGACGTAACGTTTTATCGCGATGATCTAGATAAAATTCGGACTCGCATTCCTGCTAAAGCTAAAATTCCCGTAGATTTGACAGGCAAAACCGTCGTACTAGTAGATGATGTAATCTATCAAGGTCGTACTATTCGGGCAGCACTGAATGCGGTTACTGAATACGGTAGACCACAGATTATTAGATTAGCAGTGCTGGTAGATAGAGGTCATCGTGAATTACCAATTCATCCTGACTTTATCGGCAAGAAATTGCCAACCGCCTCAGAAGAAAAGGTTAAGGTTTACTTTAACGATCTAGATGGTAAAGATGCAGTTGTATTAATTAAAGATTGAGTATTGCTGGCGCGATCGCAATCTTACATAAGTTATATTTGTCTTACAAAAAGATTATATTGTTTAAGCTGTTATGACTTATAGCCTGAGAATTGCTGATCTACCCGTCAGTGAGCGTCCCCGTGAAAGATTGATCGCAGTAGGAGCCAAGAATCTTTCAGAAACAGAACTTCTGGCTATTTTGATTAACACAGGACAAACTAAGGGAAATTTATCCGCAATTGGACTAGCGCAACATATCTTGCAAGAGTTAGGCAAATATAAACGCGTTCCTTTAGATGTTCTGCGCGATGTCAATCCTCATGAATTGATGCGAATTCCTGGTATTGGTCCTGCCAAAGCCTCTACTATCATCGCTGCGGTAGAGTTAGGTAAACGCACCTTCAAATTTAGACCAAATGAACGAGTAACCGTAGATAGTCCTGCATCAGCAGCAGCAGTCTTGAGCCATGATTTGATGTGGCAGAATCAAGAGCGTTTTGCTGTCTTAATGCTTGATGTCAAAAATCATTTATTGGCTACTAAAGTTTTGACTATTGGTACGGCTACTGAGACTTTAATTCATCCCCGTGAAATCTTTCGAGAAACGGTGCGTCAAGGAGCAACTAAGTTAATTATTGCTCACAACCATCCATCAGGAAATTTAGAACCTTCTCCAGAAGATATTTATTTAACTGAACAGTTGTTACAAGGTGCGCAGTATTTGGATATTCCTTTGTTGGATCATTTAATCTTAGGCAATGGCGATCATCGAAGTCTTAGACAAGGAACAGATTTGTGGGAACGTTATCCGCAAAGGGAATAGATATGAAGTCAGAAGTCAGAAGTTACAAGTTGAATTAATTGCTTGAAGTAATTTTTGATTTTGTTCATCAGTGCCAACAGTAATGCGTAGTTTATTGTCTAATCCTGGCGAGTTAAAATAACGAACTAAAATATTTTGTTCTTTTAAAGATTGATAAATAGCTGCTGCTTGATCGCCTGGTGGAGTGACTAATAAAAAATTTCCTTGAGAATCTCTTACTTGGAAGCCAATTTTACTTAAATTTGTGGCTAGTTTACTACGCGATCGCTTTACTTTTTCTGCACAATTATTTTTATATTCTTGATCGCTCATGGCTGCTGCACCAACTAAAATGGCAACGGCATCGACATTGTAGCTATCTTTGACTTTAAACAAACCTGAGATTAACTTGGGGTTGGCAATACCAAAGCCCAGACGCAAACCTGCCAAGGAATAGCCTTTAGAAAGGGTGCGTAAGATAATGACATGCTCAAATTCTTGAACTAAAGATAGTGCAGAGTAGTCGGCAAAATCCACATAAGCTTCGTCAATGGCTAATATACCTGAAACTCTGCTTGCCAAGTTACGTAAGCCATCTAAGGGTACAAGATGACCTGAAGGGCTATTGGGAGTTGCAATTAAAGTAACTGCGCCGTTAGCAGCAACTAATTCATCAATCGGTAATTGATAGTCTTGGGGATAGGCAACTTCTACCACCTCCGCAGCCTGCAATGATGCCAGCGTCCGATAAAGCACATAAGACGGCATCGGATATACTACTTGGCGTTTTGTTCCCTCGGCACAAGCACGAATTAAGATATTTAAGAGATCGTCACTACCATTAGTGACAATAATCCAATCAACAGGCACTTCTAAAGCTTCACTCGCTGCATTACAAAAGTCTCGGGAGTACGGATCGGGATAACGTCTTAACCATTCGCTATTAAGGTTGCGTAATACTTCTATTGCTTTGGGTGAAGGGGGATAAGGATTTTCATTAGTATTTAGTTTAATGATTGGTGTTCCTGGTTTGGGTTGTTCCCCAGGAGTGTAGCCTGGCATTGCAGCGATCGCCGGACGAAAATAGTTCATGTTAATCGTTTAATGATTGAAAGTGTGTTTTTTCAATTAATCTTCAAAAATATCTAGCTGTTCGATAGTATTACCGTCAGCATCTTTCTTGGGTATTACCTGTTCAATACCTTTGCGTAAACCCAGCGCAATTTTACTGTGTTTCTCTATTTGTCCCATTACCTGTTTTGCGCGATCGATTACCGACGAGGGTAACCCAGCTAGTCTGCCTGCTTCAATACCGTAGGATTTGTCTGCACCGCCGGGAGTTACCTGATGCAGAAAGATAATCTTATCGGACATTTCTTTGACCGTTACCTGGTAATTAGCTACGTTAGTCAAAATTGAAGCTAGTTCATTTAATTCATGGTAGTGGGTGGCAAAAATAGTCCGTCCTTGGATATCGGTGGCTAAGTATTCTGCTACTGCCCAAGCAATCGAAAGTCCATCAAAGGTAGCTGTACCTCGCCCAATTTCGTCTAAGAGGATTAAAGATTTAGGGGTAGCGTGATTGAGGATATTAGCAGTTTCGTTCATTTCTACCATAAAAGTAGATTGTCCTGTGGCGAGATCATCTACTGCACCAACGCGGGTAAAAATGCGATCGCAGATAGCCAATTTAGCCTCGGTAGCGGGGACAAAACTACCAATTTGAGCAATTAGTTGGATTAAGCCAATTTGTCGCAGATAACAGCTTTTACCACTAGCATTAGGCCCTGTTAAAATAATTAAGTCTGGATATGCTTGGCCCATTTGCGCTGAATTAGGTACAAAAAAGCCTTCGCCTAACAATTGCTCGACCACTGGATGTCTGCCTTCAACAATATTTATTTCTCGCCCTTTAACCATTTCGGGACAGCAATAGTTTTGGTAGATAGCAACTTCAGCCAACCCTGCTAAAACATCGATTGCTGCCACTGCTTTCGAGATATTACGGATTTCTTGAGCTTTTTCGGCTACGGTGGCTCTCAATTCGGTGAAAATGTCGTATTCGAGATTGTTTAAGTCGTCTTTCGCCGTTAGTATTCTAGTTTCGCGCTCTTTTAATTCCGAGGTAATATATCTTTCTTCGTTGGTTAAAGTTTGCTTACGCTGATAATTATCAGGAGCTTGACTGGCTTTGGAACGAGGCATACTAATGTAGTAGCCAAAAGTTTTGTTGTAGCCTACCTTGATATTAGCTACGCCAACTCTTTCTCTTTCGATTACCTCCAGGTTCGTTAGCCATTGCTTATCATCTTCGAGCCTTTGGCGAATTTCATCTAATCTTGAATCTATACCATCTTTAATAATCCCCCCGTCTTTTAGCTGTAGAGGTGGCGACTCTACTAGCCGCTCAACAACGTATGTCCCTAACTTTTCTAATTCTGGGGGAATTTTATGTAAAGCTTTGAGATAAGGAGAAAACCCAAAAGAAGCGATCGCGGATAAATCGCTTAATTTAATCAGTGATTCAGAGAGAGCCAATAAATCTCGTGCATTGGCGGTACCAGAAGCAACTCTGCCCGATAATCTCTCAATATCATATATTTTACGCAGCATTGAGCGCAAATCCTGACGCATAGAAGTATTTTCCACCAGTTCTTTGATCGTATCTTGTCTGGCAGCGATACCTTTAATGTCAATCAAAGGTTGCAAGATCCAACGTCTTAAAGCTCTGCCACCCATGGCTGTACTAGTGCGATCTAATGCCCAAAGTAAAGAGCCGTGAAACGTACCGTCTCGGATAGTTTGGGTAATTTCTAAGTTGCGACGAGTCTGATGATCGAGCAGCAAATAGTCTGCCAAGCTATAGGTGCGTAACGGTTGCAAAGGAACTTGATAGGCTTTTTGCGTATCCTCGACATATTCTAATAAACCACCGGCTGCCCTAACTCCCAAAGGAAGATCAGCGCACCCCATTCCTTCTAAAGAGCTTACCCCAAAAGTATCTTTAAGTCTTTGGGTGGCTTCAACTAAAGTAAACGGCTGTTGCGATCGCAAAGAATAACAAAAGCGATCAGGCAAATAATCGGCTAAATACTCAGATTTCTCTCCTGGACGAAGCAAACTATTAATATCTGGCGCATTAGCAGAAATTAGTACTTCTGAAGGCTGTAAACGCAGTATTTCTAGGGTTAAAGAACTTAGTTCATTCGATTGAGCAGTAAAAAACTCTCCTGTAGAGATGTCTGCGTAAGCTAAACCCCAATGTTCTCCTGCAACGACAATTGCCGCCAGAAAATTATTTTGGCGTGCTTGCAGCATTCCATCGTCAGTCAAAGTACCAGGGGTAAGTAACTTCTGAATTTCCCTTTTGACTAAATTCCGTTTTTCCGCAGCAGCAGTAGCAGCATCCTCTACCTGATCGCAAATTGCTACCGCATACCCCTTTTCCACCAGCATCGTACTGTAACGTTCTAAAGCATGGTGGGGTACGCCAGTCATGGCAACTCGTCCCAGCTCTTTTCCCCCTTCCTTGCTAGTTTGAACTAATTCTAATTCTCTAGCAATAGTCACAGCATCCTGAAAAAAACATTCAAAAAAATCTCCTACTCGATATAGCAGTAACGCATGAGGATACTGTTCTTTAACCTCAACATAATGTTGATACATCGGCGAAAGCTTAGATTTATCTATATTGCTGCAATCGGTAATAATATTTCTATCGGTTTTGATATGTTTTTCGGAGGACATAAATCTAATCTGTGCCAATCGGTATCTTTACTACTATGACTTTATAAGTTATCAGGAATTTGGTACTTCTAACTTCTAACTTCTGTGAGAGGTCGATTATTATGTTTCTAAGATAGATTATTACGTCTAACCTGCCCTCTATACCAAGAATATGATCGACAAAATTGCCAAATTACCAACATGGCTTACCAGAGGTTTAATTTTGCCCCTATTAGTACTGAACGGCTGGCTGCTAATATTGGTGTGCGAATATTTTCAATCTTTGGTGACGATATTTTTGACTGCAACCTTGCTATCTTTTATTTTAGATTATCCTGTCCGCTTTATTGAGCAGCGTAAAATTCCCAGAGCGATCGCCATATTAATTGTTCTGTTGATTGGTATCCTACTCCTGGGCGTAATTGGAGTTACCGTAATTCCAATTCTACTCGGCCAGCTCAACGGTTTGTTAGAACGTTTACCTAGTTATGTCGCATCAGGTAGCGAACAGGCAAAAGTCTTTGAAGCTTGGGCTGAGGAACGTAACTTCCCTGTCAGCATCAGCAGCTTAGTAGCGGATTCTCTTAGTCGCGTTTCTTATCAATTACGGCAGTTAAGCGGTCAGATTTTAGGCAGTTTCTTCTCGGTAGTGGGCAGCCTGTTAGATTTACTGTTAACCGTAGTCTTAACTTTTTATCTGTTGCTTCACGGTACTCAACTATGGCAAAATCTGTTCCAAATCTTTCCTGAAGATTCTCGAGAAAAAATTCGAGCCTCTCTCAAACGGACTTTCAACAACTATTTTGTAGGACAACTTACGGTTGCCTCAGTGATGGGAGTTTCTATGACGATTACTTTTTTGATTATTCAAGTCCCCTTTGGTTTATTATTTGGGTTAGTAGTGGGTATTATGGCATTATTTCCTTTTGGCGCAGCTTTGGGTATTAGCTTAGTTAGCTTCTTAATGGCGTTAAAAAGCATTTGGTTAGGATTGAGAGTTTTGGCGATCGCCTTTGTAATTGAACAAATAGTCGAAAGCGTTATTGCGCCTCGCCTCTTAGGTGAGTTTACTGGCTTGAATCCTGTATTAATTTTAGTTTCTCTATTAGTTGGAGCCCAACTAGGAGGATTTTTGGGCTTAATTTTAGCTGTACCAATAGCTAGCTTTATTAACGCTTTATTGAATCTGTTTAAATCCCAACCTGAGCATAATCAGATGCCCCAAAATGTTTGAAAAATGTTAGCAGTTAATCCATTAAAACTATGATCGCCATTTATCCAGGTAGCTTCGATCCAATTACCTTAGGACATATTGATATTATCGAAAGAGGAGCAAAACTATTTGAGCGAGTTATTGTTGCCGTTCTCTCTAACACTAGTAAACAACCTCTATTTACCGTTAATAAACGAATTGAACAGATTACTGAATGCACTAAACATATTGCTAATGTAGAAGTTGATAGCTTTATTGGTTTAACTGTCGACTATGCCAAACTACACCATGGAGGAGTTTTGCTTAGAGGGTTAAGAGTCTTATCTGATTTTGAAAAAGAATTGCAAATGGCTCATACTAATAAAACACTTAATCGCGAAATCGAAACTGTGTTTTTAGCTACTACTAAAGAATACAGTTTTTTAAGCAGTAGTATTGTCAAAGAAATCGCTCAATTTGGAGGGTTAATCGATCATTTGGTTTCTGATAATGTAGCTCAAGATATGTATCTCAAGTATAAACAAAAATAGTATTTATGTACGATATAAGACTGGAAAAATTATTGTTTTTTTAAGGTTAAAACACAGGTTGGCAATTATTAGTTATTTGAGTTAGAAATAAAATCAAAGAATCAAATATAATAATGTTGACATCAGATTATATTCAGAAAAATGCCACCTCAGCTAATACAGCAGAAGATGTAACTAGCAGCCCCCAGCCTAGTTTTAAGCTTGAAATTGAGTTAAACAATTTAGCAGAACTGCTCTCTAATAGTACTCGTATTCCCTTAACTGAATTATCTATTGTAGATCGGGATTTATTACTGCATCAGCTAAATCAAATCAAAGAGAATTTGCCTGTAGATTTAGCTAAGGCAACAGAAATTGCTAACTGTAGACAACAAATAATTTCCAAAGCCGAAGGTTATGCCTGCTTAATCGTTAAGTCAGCCGAAGAAAAAGCTAGTCAAATTTTGCAAGAGTCGGCTATTGTGCGGCAAGCCGAGCTAGATGGAGCAAAAATTAGATTAAAAACCGAACGAGAATGTGAGGAACTAAAACAAGCAACCTTAAGCGAAATAGAACAATGGCGACAAAGTGCGATCGCCGAGAGCCAAACAATTCAAATAGGTGCGGATGATTATGCTGATCAGGTTTTGGGCGACATTGAACAAAGACTCCAACAAATGTTGGGAATTATACATAATGGTCGTCAGCAATTGGATCGACAGTAGAGCAGCAAAAACCCTTTCTAGCTGAAAAGCGTTAGGTCTTGGTCGCAAAATAATTAATAATAGCGAGTATCAAGCCAGGTTCTTACTTCTTGTTCGGAACTTAAAGAGCAATTAGAACCTGTAACGGGATCGTATATTTGCCAATAAGAATTACCAGAGCGATCGCCTTTTTGTCTAACCCGAGGCTCAGTTCTATTAACGATCAGATATCGTCCGATTTTTTTCAGAGTATTAAGAATATTGTTCGCCATGATGTTTGATATGTTTTAAAAACGTTTACTTAATGCCACGCAGATAATTACTTCGATGGCAGAGCTAAAGGGCTGAAGCTAAAATAGTTAAAAAAGCTTGAATCAACTGTTTGAACTTTTGATTTCTGCCTTGGTTTGTCTTTGGGTCTGAGAGTGCATACTGGAAAGATATTCCCCATAAAATTTGCTAAATTGCCAAAACTTTTTGAGAAATATAAATATTTTGTTTTCTTCAAATTCTATTCTTGCTTGAGGAATGCTCATTATTTCAAGTATTTTTGCCGCAGCAAAATAAGATGTCTAGTAGTTAAGTAGCTTAATTACTATTAGTATGAGTTGAAAAAATCAAAACCAGAAGGTACAAAAATCCTTAATACAGCTAGTACAGTTACTGTATTTTCAAATTGTTATAGCAAAAAACTGGCAAAAGCGTACCAGGAAAAGTAGAAAGCGATCACCTAAGATAAATTTAGGTGCAAAGAGGAACTAAAAAGTGAGAATTCCTATTGATCGTCAGGCAGCCAAACCAATTTATCTACAAATTCGCGATCGCTTTAGTCGTTTAATTAAGTTAGGAACTCTATCCACAGGCGAGCGACTTCCTTCAATTCGCTCTTTAGCCAACAGTATTCAGGTCAATAAGCTAACCGTTATTGAGGCTTACAGCATCTTAGAAGCGGATGGTTTAATTCATGCTCGTCCAGGTTCAGGATATTTTGTTAATGCCAGATCGGCGCTCTCTCTCCCAGCACAATCCAATTTTTCACCGATTCAAGAAGTAGTTATTCCTGAAAAGAAAAGCGTCTCGTTTTTTGAGATCTATCAACTTTCGGTGCAGGTAAAAAGTCAGCCAGAAGCAATTGATTTTAGTAGCGGATTTCCCATTTCATCTGGGTTAAAAGATCTACAGCGTCATGCCAGAAGAGCGATGAAGCAAGTTACCGAAACGTTATTTAACTATGATTTTCCCCAAGGACAGTTAATTTTAAGGCAACGAATCACCAAGATGCTGATTCAATTAGGTTTAGAAGTTTCTGCTGATGATTTAATTATCACTAATGGCTCAAAGCAAGGACTATCTTTGGTCATGAATCATTATCTTCAGCCTGGCGACTGGATAGTCACTGAAAGTCCCACCTATTACGGAACGCTTGATATTATTGCCAATATCGGCGCGAGAATTATTGGTATTCCTATGCAGAGTTCGGGAATGAATTTAGAACTTTTAGAACAGTATTTGAAAAGCCATCGCCCTAAGCTAATCTACACTGTCTCTACTCTCCAAAATCCTACAGGTATTACTACGACACTCCAACATCGCCAAAAATTATTAGCTTTAGCTGAACAATATGAATGTATAATTCTCGAAGATAATGCCTACGAAGGTTTGAATTTTCAACCAGTTCCGCCGCCAATTAAATCTTTAGATCGTAGCGATTCAGTTATTTATACAGGCACATTTTCTAAAACCCTAATGCCTGGTTTGAGAGTGGGTTATTTACTGGCTACTGGAAAATACTATCAGCCGTTACTAGAACAAAAGCTGTTTCACGATCTTCACGTTTCGACAGTTTCGCAAGCGATCGTCAGCGAATATTTAGCTTCGGGACATTACCGTCATCATCTTAACCATTTACGAGCCAGTAATCTATCTAGTCGCAATGCTATGTTACAAGCACTGTTAAATTATTTTCCCGAAGAAGCTACCTGGACTATACCCAATGGCGGTTTATTTCTCTGGGTGCAGCTACCAGCGGAAATTTCTTTAGTATCTTTGGCACGCCAAGCCTGGAATGAAAACGTATTTGTTTACCCAGGTATGCCATTTTTTCCAGGACAAAAGGGTTATAATGCCTTGCGCTTAAACTTTTCTCATCCTCCTAAAACTATTGATCAAGGTATTGCAATTTTAGGTAAATTACTTAAGAAGCATTTAGTTGAAACAAGTTACAAAAGCTAATTTATCTGTTCAATTAACTTGTAAGGTTTAGTATAAAGAATTTCTCTTAGTCAATTATGCCCAACCAATTGGCGATCGCCATTAGCTTTCTTCTATTTCAAAGATGGTTATCATCGTTTGTTATGTGAAGAATTAGTGAGCAATGGTTATGCTGCTGATAATGGTGTGGCCTTATATTTTATTGGCGATCGCTTAAATAAAATTGTGTCTTCTCGCCCAACAGCGATGGCTTATTTTCTAGAAAACAAGAAATGCGAAGTAACAGAGACTCCCTTAAATCCTAAATACTCGTAGGGGCGATTGGCCAATCGCCCTTGCATACATCGTACTATTAATAGTTGATATTTGCCCCAAGTCGATTTAAAAATGTCAATCAGCCTTAGCATTTTTCGAGGCTTTCCAAGCGTCTCTGGTTCTGACCAGGTTAAGTTTAAATTCACCACCCCCCAAGGTGCTACCAGCGCGCTCTTCATCCCAGGAAGCGGAAAACAAACCATAGCTTAAACCAAAAACTCCTAGACCCAAAAAGCCAAAAGAGACAGCAAAAGCTAGATAGGGAGGTAATTCTACAACTTCGTTTACCTTAAGCCAGTAAAAAACCAATAAAGATAACATTCCTAAGGCGGAAGGAATCCCACAAAATATTGCCATGCGCCTTCCCATACGCTTACTCACAACATCAGGGATTGCCGACAGGTTGGAGTTGGGACGAGAATTTCTAGAAGTACCGTAGCGCTTTTGTTTGACAGTCTTTGCTGGAATAGTTTTTTCAGACTTTTCTTTTTTATTGTTACGGGGTTCAAATGGCAAGCGACCCCGTTTAGAATCTGATGGCATAATATCTGATAATTAACGGCGAATGCCAAGACGAGCAATCAACTTTTGGTAACGTTCGTAATCTTCTTTCTGGATATAAGCTAAAAGACCCTTACGGCGACCGATCATTTTTAAGAGACCTCTTCTAGAAGAATGGTCTTTTTTGTTGGCTTTTAAATGAGTAGTTAGCTGATTGATTCTTTCGGTAAGAACCGCAATTTGTAGATCGGCAGAGCCAGTATCAGTCTCATGAATTTGGTATTCGGTCATTAATTCTTGCTTGCGTTGTTGAGTCAGAGTCATAGTTGGTCTAATTTAGATTGTCTTGATATATTTAAACTGCAAACTATTATATTATCATCGATTTTTTCAAACTTTCATCCTCATAAAAACTGATGATATAAATTATCACCGCAGTTTTTAATCTGTCATAATAAGCAAGCCCTAATTTTTAAGTAGCTATCTTAAGCAGTGAAATCACCTTCTGATCCCAGTTCATTACCGAGTCTTAATTCAGCAGCTCAGGCGACAGGGTTAGGTACATTTGGCGGTGTTTTTACCCCTTCGATCTTGACTATCTTAGGGGTGATTATGTATCTGCGTTTTGGCTGGGTAGTAGGTAATGCAGGTTTAATTGGCACTTTAATTATTGTTACCATCTCTACTGCCATAACCTTTTTGACGGCTCTATCGGTGTGTGCGATCGCCACTGACAAAGTGGTTCGTGCAGGGGGCGCATACTATATGATTAGTCGCTCTTTAGGCATTGAAACAGGGGGCGCAGTAGGGATTTCTCTTTATTTTGCTCAAGCAGTATCGGTGGCACTCTACACGATTGGTTTTGCAGAAAGTGTAGTTAATGCCAAAATTAATCTTTTTGGTACTAGCTTTAATTTTCAGGACTGGGAGTTAAATCAGACGTATGTAGCCTTAATTATCACTGTTTTAGTCGGGATTCTGGCAATTACCTCAGCTAGTTTGGCAATTAAGGCGCAGTACTTTATTATGGCAGCGATCGCCATATCTTTATTGATGTTTATTTTGGGCAGTCCTTTGCCGAACATTGAGCCACAGTGGTTAGCTGCACCTGCGCCATCGGCTCTTCCTTTTTGGACAGTGTTTGCGGTGTTTTTTCCAGCGGTAACGGGAATTATGGCTGGGGTAAATATGTCGGGAGATTTGAAAGATCCGATTAAATCTCTACCCACAGGGACATTGGCAGCAGTGGGAACGGGATATGTAATCTATATGATTCTGCCGATCTTTTTGGCAATGCGGGCAGATTCGGCCAGCCTAATTGATGAAAACATCTTTGTGATGCAGGAAACTGCGCTGGCAGGTTTTGGCTTTACGATGCTGCTGGGAGTTTGGGGTGCAACCTTGAGTAGTGCCATCGGGAGTATTTTGGGCGCACCTCGCGTCTTACAAGCATTAGCCAGAGATGGGGTATTGCCACCGTTGTTTAGCTTTTTGGGCAAAGGACAGGGTATCAATGATGAACCCCGTAACGGCACTTTAGTTAGTTTGGCAATTGCGATCGCTGCTGTCTGCATAGGAGATTTGAACTTAATTGCTCCCATACTGTCAATGTTCTTTCTGACTACCTATTTTGTTCTTAATGTTTCGGCCGCTATTGAAGGCTTTCTACAGAGTCCTTCTTTTCGTCCTAGCTTTCGGGTGCATTGGTCGCTGTCGCTTTTAGGTGCAGTGGGCTGTTTAGGGGTAATGTTCTTAATTAACGCTTTGGCTACTATCTGTGCGGCAGTAATTGTTTTAGGAATATATATCTGGTTACAGCGTCGAGAACTAAAAACTACCTGGGGTGATGTGCGTCGGGGAATGTGGATGGCATTGATTAGCCAAGGTATTTTCCAAATCGAAGAACAAGAAGATCCAAAAAACTGGCGACCACATATTCTGGTTTTGTCTGGCGCACCTCAAAAACGCTGGTCACTGATTGAGTTAGCTGATGGTTTTAGTCATAACCGTAGTTTGATGACAGTTTCTAGCGTACTGCCTAGCGGTTCTCGTGATCTTAAACAACAGCTAAATTTAGAAAAAACTATTCGAGACTATTTGCAAAAAAGAGGAGTCAAAGCCTTAGTGCGAGTAGTAACTGCTGACGATCCCTTTGATGGTGCGGTAAAACTAGTAGAAACTTATGGATTAGGTCCTTTAGTTCCTAATACTATAGTCATGGGAGACAGTGAGCAACCAGAACATAGAGCGGGTTTTTGTCAGGCGATCGCTGATATACACGATAGTAAACGAAATCTAGTTGTTTTTCACGAAAATCAAACACAGAAATTTGGTTTCCGCCGTAAAATTGACGTATGGTGGGGAGGAGGAATGCAGGCAAATGGTAGTTTGATGCTATTGCTAGCATATTTATTGCGCACTGATATCAATTGGCGTAATGCGAAAATTTACCTAAAGTTAGTTGTTGCCAATCAGGCTGCTGCTATTGCTGCCAAAAATAATCTCAATCGCTTTAGTCAAAATCTACGCATTGATGTAATTCCTCAAGTTATTGTTGCTGAAGGTCGTTCTTTTGACAAAATTCTTCAGCAATCTTCTGGTAATTCTGACCTAGTCTTTTTGGGTATGGCCGCACCATCAGCTAGCTTTCTTGAATATTATGAAAAGCTTCAGCAAAGAGTTACCAATTTACCTTCTACTGTCTTTGTTTTAGCTGCTCCCGACTTTGCTTTTGGAGAAGTGCTGAGCGAATAAATCACTATAGAGTAAATCCCGTTAGAGGAGCAAGTTAATCAAGTGAAGCAATTAAAAAAAATTCAGGCTAAACATTCGCAAGTTGGTAAATGGCAGTGTATCAGTCATTGCGGTGCCTGCTGCAATCTTACCCCTGAAGATCGACCAGAGTTAGCCGAATACCTATCGAGTGAAGAACTAGAGCAATATCTGAGCATGGTGGGCGAAGACGGCTGGTGTATTAATTATGACCATAATCAGCGCCAATGCCAGATCTATGAACAACGTCCTCGCTTTTGCCGAGTTGAATCAGACAACTTCCAAAAGATGTATGATATTGAGCTAGAAGAATTTAATGAATTTGCGATCGCCTGTTGTCAGCAACAAATTGCTGGAGTTTATGGTAAAAAAAGCGCCGAATTAGCAAAGTACAATACTGCCACCTTTAATCACGACAATCTTGGATCATCTGTTCAAATAAGTTAATCGTAATCGGCTGGAAATTAATTGGCATGAATATACTTTTTGTTACCATGAAAATTAGTTAAAATAATTGATCTATTAGGTTATAAAGTAAAGTTATCAATGTTTATCCTTGTCTAAGCTCAATCTAGCTGTTCAGTATCTACCAGAATTACAGCAACTTCCTTTGATGATTGCTGGTCCAATTTTGTGTCATGTTCAAGCAGACGAAATTACTGTCTGGTTAGCATTAAAAAAGCCTGATACAGTTAGCTTGCAAGTCTACGAAACAAAAGAGGGAAATGGCTCTGCATTAGGCAAAATGGTCTTACAAGGTAAACGTGAGACGATCGCATTAGGTAAAAATCTTCACGCTGTAGCAGTTACCGCAATACCAATCGGAGATACCGTACTTACACCAGGTGAGTTATATGCGTATGACCTACATTGCCAAGATGAAGATCAAGATTTGATTAGGGCAATTGATAATCAACAGCAATCCAGTATTAGTTACTTTTCGCATCAGCTACCAACATTTTGCTTACCTCCACAAGATTTGAACTGCTTGCGCATTGTTCATGGCTCTTGTCGTAAACCTCATGGTGGTGGTAGAGATACTTTGTCTTGTTTAGATAATCTCATCCAAGATGCTGCCTCAAAGGCTAATCAAAGACCCCATCAACTTTTTCTGACGGGAGATCAGATTTATGGTGATGATGTTGCCGATCCGATGCTGTGGTTGTGTCAGGGAATTAGCCAGTTATTATTTGGTTGGTCAGAAGAATTACCGCTCCAATGTAGCAGTATGCTTAGCGATGAGCTACCCCCAGGACAAAGAAGCGAGATAGCTCGTATTGAAGGCGGAATGACGGCGATGTTACACGGTAAGCAAGACAAAGCCAAAAGTCATTTATTCAGCTTTGGCGAATATGCTGCTGCATATTTACTGGCGTGGTCGCCTGTTTTCGTCCCCAAGATTATTCCAGATGGCGAAAGCTTAGGTAAGAGTCGCCAACAAGCAAAGGTATGGCAGAGGGAAATTCAAGATCTACAAAGCTTTCTTCAAGATTTAAGTAAAGTCAGGCGAGCATTAGCTAATATTCCTGTTTACACTATCTGCGACGATCATGACATTAGTGACGATTGGTATCTCAATCGTGAGTGGTGCGATCGCGTCTTGGGCAAACCTCTCGGTAAAAGAATTGTCCAGAACGGATTGCTAGCATACGCTATTTTTCAAGCCTGGGGCAATACACCACATCATTTTGAACCAGAAACCAGCGGAGATAAGCTACTTCAGCTAGCTACCCGATGGCTGCAATCACAAGGGCAAGATTTGGCTGCTAAGACGGAATGCGATCGCTATTTAGGGATTCCAGCAAATAACCCTACCACCGCAGCACCGCAATATCAGCAAGATCAAGATGTGTTAATTTTAGCACGGGAGCAAGAGGCTATTCCCTGGCACTACCAAGTTTGGGGAACAAGTCATGAAGTTATTGTCTTAGATACTCGTACTTGGCGCGGTTATCCCACAGAGACAGAGAGTAAACTCGCTCCGCCAATGTTACTGTCTCCCTCGGCTTTTGAACAACAGCTAAAAATACCACTTGCTGCTAAATCACCACACATTGAAGTAACCATAATCGTGTTGCCAACCAATTTAGTAGCATTAGGCATTATTGATCGCATTCAGCAGTATGAATTGAGTCGCAACCGTGTATTTAGTAATGACGTTGGGGATGCGTGGAATATTAACGAAACCGCCTTTATCACTCTGCTGCAAAATCTCTGTCAAAAACGCGATCGCGTAATTATTCTCTCAGGGGACATCCACTATAGTTGTGCGGTGCGCCTAGTTCATTGGAATCATGATAGCTATGAAACATCGATAATTGTCCAGCTAACTTCCAGCGCGATCAAAAACTCAGAATTGGCAACGCGGATCATACATACCAAGCTTAAATCTTTGTTGCCTGAATCTACAGAACGCTGGCTAGGTTGGCATAAATCTGACAAACAAGTCAAGCTGCCTCAATCCAAGTGGTGGCAAAAAAAATCTCTCAGGCAAGAATATCCCGACCCAGATTGGCAATATCGTATTGAGTGGATTAAACGACAGCCTGCCAAATCTTTACCTTGGCGACAAGCTAAACAAACCAAGCCAAAATTAAACTTTGTTGCTCAAATAGCTGATCGTCTAGTGAGAATATTTTGGCGAAATCGCTGGCTACAGGAAGGTTATGAGGTTATTGGTCGTAACAATCTTAGCTTAGTTAAATTTCGCTGGTCAAAAAACAAAACAGTGATTCAAGAAACCTACTGGCATCCTCCCTGGAAAGAAACTGGCATGGTTAAAAGCAGCTATGAAGTTTTTTTAGATGATAAAGTAGATCGCCGTTTAAATTCTTGAGTATTAATCTATATATTAAAGATATCAAGCTTCTAACTGCAATTTAAACATAAAAGAAAATATGACTGCGATCGCAATTACCCAAACGCCAAAAACTTGGAACTGGCGAGGACATAATATAACATATCAGCAAGCTGGAGACACTGGTACAGCAGTTGTTCTAGTGCATGGTTTTGGGGCATCTTGGGGACACTGGCGCAAGAATTTACCAGTGCTAGGTGAATCTTGTCGTTGTTATGCGATCGATTTGATTGGTTTTGGTGGTTCAGACAAACCCCAGCCAGGAATAGTTGACTATACTTTTGAAACTTGGGGTGAACAGCTTGCCGATTTTTGTCGTGAGGTAGTGGGTAGTCCCGCTTTTTTGATTGGTAATTCCATTGGCTGTATTGTGGTGATGCAAACCGCGGTAGAGCATCCAGAATTAGCTTTAGGAGTGGCAGCAATTAACTGCTCGATTAGGCTATTACACGATCGCAAACGAATTACTTTGCCCTGGTATCGTAACTATGGCTCGTCATTAATGCAGCAGGTGCTTGGAAATAGGCAAATTGGTAGTTTTTTCTTTAAACAAATAGCCAAACCAAAAATTGTCCGTAAGATCTTATTACAGGCATATCGTCGCCCCGAAGCCGTCACCGATGAACTGATTGATCTTTTAATGAAGCCTTCGCTGGATCAAGGCGCAGCCGATGTGTTTTTGGCGTTTACCCGCTATTCTCAAGGCCCTTTACCAGAAGATTTACTTCTCCGCCTTAGCTGTCCTACTATTTTGCTATGGGGTACAGAAGATCCTTGGGAACCTGTCGCAATGGGCAGAAAATTAGCAGATATTCCTACTGTAGATGAGTTTATTCCTCTAGAAGGTTTAGGTCATTGTCCCCAAGATGAAGCACCAGAAGTAGTTAATCCTATATTACTCGACTGGATTCAACAGCATCAATAACTTCAGCTTTCAACTACAGCCTCATTCTTAGCTGATTTTGACTTTAAATCAACGTTAGCTCGTGTAGCACGGAACATCCCAAAGCGACATAAACCAGCCCCAAATGCTAAGCGCATTAGTAGCAAGGTTGGCACTTCCCGTAGAGATTTAATCAAGCCAGAGAAACCAAATAAAATTAATCCTTTGGGTTTAACAATTCCTTGCCAAATAGAATCGATCCAGGAGGGAAGAGTTTCTATTGTCCAGTCGTCAGTGACAACTTCCCCTTCCACTAATCCTGTCTCGGTTAATAATTCGGCAAAGCCTTCAATACTAGAAAAGGCAGGATGTGACCATTGATCTAATAACTGCTTCATGACTGGTTTTTCCCAAAAGTTAAGAGCAATAGTGCGATCGTCTCGTTGATTCCAGTCGGCTACAACCAAGATGCCGCCTGGCTTTAATACGCGCAATAATTCTTTGGCAAAAACTGCTTTGTCGGGCATATGAGGCCCAGCTTCTACCGACCACACTACATCAAAACTAGCATCGGGGAAAGATAAATCCATTGCATCATCTACCTGAAACTTGGCGTTTACTCCTTCGCTAGTTAATTCTTGAGCGCGCTTCACCTGCTGGGGGCTAATTGTGATGCCCGTCACCTGAAAATTGTAATCTTTTGCCAAAATACGGCTGCTGCCGCCAATGCCACAACCGACATCTAATAAAGTAGTACCAGCAGGTAAGTTTTCTAAACCACCCCAACGCACCATCTCATGCACAAAGTCATACTTAGCAGCGATGAAGTCTTTGGACTTTGGTGGTGAGCCATAATGCCCTAAATGAATATGCTCACCCCAGTAAAATTCTAAAATTCCGTCTTCTGTCCATTCGTCATAAGAGTTGGCAACTGAATCAGCAGATTGATAACTGCGGGCAGTAAGTAAATAAACTGCAATCGCTGCGCTGAGAAGAATTAATAAAAAACCAATGATGTAGAATAAACTCAATGAACTACCCCGCCTCAAGGAGTATGGGGTTTCCAACTTCACTGGGAACAGCATCTAATAAAACCGAAGTCTTGCCCCTGTGTCTTACATTCCCTCCATTGGCTGTGTCGCTAGTCCCTAACGACAATATCCGCAAGGCTTCATTTTTTATGTTGATAGCCGCATTCATGTCGCGGTCGTGATGTGTTTGGCACTTATCACAAGTCCAAGCTCTAATCTCTAAATCTAAGCTATCAACTTTGTTGAGGCAGACATTACAAGTCTTAGATGAAGCAAAAAATCTATCTACTTCGAGATAAGTTTTCCCTTTCCATTCTGATTTGTATTTGAGCATAGTACAAAATTGACCCCAGCCACAATCGCTAATAGCTTTGGCTAGATTATGGTTTCGTACCATGCCTTTTACATTGAGATTCTCTACAGCAATCACTTGGTTTTCGTTAACTATCTTGCGGGATAGTTTGTGTAGAAAATCTTCTCTTACTCTTCTAATTTTTGAATAAACTTTGGCTACTAGCTTTTTAGCTTTTTTTCTGGTGTTACTACTTTTTTGTTGACGAGCTAAAGCTTGTTGTTTTTTCTTGAGGTTAGCACTGTGCTTTTTCGAGATCCGAGGATGATCAAATTTACTGCCATCACTGGTAATGCAAAAATGAGTCAGACCTAAATCAATTCCTACTGCTTTCCCCTCTGTTGAAGCAATTGGGGTCTCTTTTCCATCATCAACCAGGATAGAAGCGTAATATTTTCCGTCGGGATTTTGAGAAACAGTAACAGTTTTGATTTGTCCTTCAAACGTTCTATCTTGTTGACAATAAACCAACCCTACTTTTCCTGGTAGTTTGATATAGTTACTGTCTAATTTGACGTTTGACGGATAGCTAATCGATTGTCTACCATGTTTAGATTTGAATTTGGGAAATCGAGATCGTTTCTCAAAGAAGTTTTTATACGCAGTAGATAGATTCAATGCTACATACTGCAAACACTGTGAGTAAGCATCACTTAACCATTCATGCTCTTTCTTTAGATTGGGTAATAAACTTTGTATTGCTCCTCTAGACAAGCTTTTACCAGACAATTTGTAAGTTTCTTGGCACAAATTTTGAGAATAATTCCAATACCAACGGCAGCAGCCAAAGCTTTTAGCTAAGGCTACTTTTTGCTCGTTAGTTGGATACAGTCTAAATTTGTAGGCTCGGTACATTATCAGCATTATTTGGTGGTGCTAGCATATTAACATGGAGCTAAAAAAATAATGTCGTTTCGCGATTTGTTTATTGGTCGCGATTCATGAGGGGCTGTGTGCTGAATTTAGTTTAGCACTTTAAAAGCCCCATCCCTACCTTATAGAAGGATAGGGAATTTGAGCGACGTTTCCGTTAAAAATAAATGTTTAATATATCTTTACAGATTTTTAATATAACAATGTTTGACGATTGGGAGACGGAAGAACTGTTATTGGCATCGCATTTGAGGCATTGGACAAGGATCAAAATCTCGACGCAGCATATCCCAATAACTAGTAAGAAATATGCTTCGAGAATAGATAATCATTAATTAGAGAGAAGTCCTATGGCTAATTATCGACAACAATGAATATCAAGGTAATCACTTTTTACATAATCCTGAGGTAAAACAAAGAAACAAGATGATATCTAACTCCGATAAAATTTTAGTTGCGGGTGCTACTGGTGGTGTAGGACAGTTGGTAGTTGCCAAGCTGTTAGCTAGAGATCTTAGAGTTCGAGCCTTAACCAGATCTAGATCTAAAGCAGAATCAATGTTTGATCGCCAAGTAGAAATCGTCGAAGGAGATATTCGCTATCGTGATACGTTGCTTGATGTTACCAAAGACACAAACTATATTATTTGCTGTACAGGAACAACCGCTTTTCCTTCCCTAAGATGGGATTTTGCCAATTTGTTTCAACCTGGAAATAGTCCTGAAGCGGTAGACGGTGAAGGAGTTAAGAATTTAGTGGCTGCTGCACCCCAAGATTTAAAACGGTTTGTGTTTATCTCTTCCTGTGGTGTATTGCGTAAAAATGAGCTGCCTTATAATGTTTTAAATGCTTTTGGCGTATTAGATGCCAAATTAATGGGAGAACAAGCCATAACTACTTCAGGCTTACCTTATACAATTATTCGTCCAGCTAGATTAATTGATGGTCCTTACACTTCCTATGATTTAAATACCTTATTACGCGCTAAAACCGATGGTAAAAAAGCCGTAAAGATTGAATCAGGCGATCGCCTAAACGGTGAGACTAGTCGCATAGATGTGGCAAATGCTTGTGTCGAAGCCTTATTTCATGACACTACCATCAATAAAGATTTTTCGATAATCAATTCAGGAGACAGACTAACTAACACTGATTGGTTACAGCTTTTTGCCCAACTCTAAAACCAAATTACAACGATATTTGCCATGAACAATCACATCATAAGGTAAATCTCTGTAGTCAGTGTGTTAAATCAACAAACTCAGCAGTTGATGAGTAAAAAGGGTAGATGTAAACATGAAATATAAGCTAAAAACGATTTATGAAAAGCTTCTCATTAATGATTTACTGTTGCCAGTAAATAAACACCTAGAATCATACCAATAAGATTCGGCAACCATGCTGCCCAAAAAGGTGAGATTACCCCCGTAATACCTAGTGATCCGATCACAAAACCTAAGCAATAATAAGTGAAGACAATTCCTACACATAGACCAAAGCTTTTGGAACGGTTAATTTGTGAATACTTTGTACCTAAAGCTGAACCAACTAAGGCAAACACCACGCAAATAAATGGAAAGGCGTATTTTTGTTGAATCCGTACCGCAAACTTGGCTACATCTGTTGGGTTACCGCTATCTTTAATTAAATTAAGATATTCTTGAGCTTGGCGGATGTTCATATCTTCAGGACTACGCTCTTTATTGGCAATCTCGAAGATAGTTTTAGAGAATGGTAATTGTTTAGTCGTAAATTCTTCAATAATGCTTTCTGCACGGCGATTAAATTGATTAATTTCTCCTGCCACTAGATCCCAAGCTTGCTGTTGCTGATTCCATCTTGCCGATCGCGCTGTAATAATTTGCAACACGCGATCGCGCTGAAAACTAATAATCGTCACTCTCAGGAATCTTTGCCGATCATGATCATATTGTTCGGCAAAATAAATATGCTTAAGCTTTTTGGCTGTATCGTTAAGCATTAATTCATATTCAGCATAGAATATGTCTTGCTGTTGCAAGTTGAGTTCACTTTTGGCGATAAAAGGATTTTGCAGTAAATTTGCCTGATAATTGGCAGCAGGAACAATTAATTCATTGAGTAGAAAAGTGATTCCCGTTACTACTAAACTAAATACTAAAGCAGGTAGGACAATTCGATAAAAGCTAATGCCGAAACTAAATAAGGCAGTTAATTCGCGATCGCTATTTAAACGACCATAAATAATCAAACCAGTTAACAGAATGGAAATAGGTAAGGCATAAGCAGCATACTCTGGTACTTTATAGCAGAAAATAAGTACGGCTACGGGGATAGGTAGCTGGTATTCAGTAATTTTATCGGCTAAATCGGCGACTGTGCCAATGGCTACTCCTAACGAGGATAGTAAGCTGACGCTAAATAGAAATAATAGGCTTAATTGCCGAACTATGTAGCGATCCATTAATGATATTTGGCAATTACGTTTGATTTTTTGATAATTGAATTTCATTTAGCTGGAATTTAGCCAGGTAATAGTTCTAATTTATAATCAATAAGTCATATTTAACAGTTATATGAATAAAGTTACCGTCAATGTCCCCGCCACCACAGCTAATTTAGGCGTTGGTTTCGATTGTCTTGGCGCAGCCTTGACGCTGGCGAACAAGTTTCAATTTGCCATAGTTGATACAGCTACTAAGCTGACAATTACTGTTTCAGGGAAAGAGGCGCAAAAGGTGGGGACAGGGGAAAATAATTTAATCTATCGGTCTTTACTTCAGTTATATCAGCGGATTGGACAAACTCCGCCCAATCTGGAGATTACAATCGAGCTGGGAGTTCCGTTAGCAAGAGGTTTGGGTAGTTCAGCCACAGCAATTATTGGTGGCTTGTTAGGAGCAAATAGTCTGGCGGGAAATCCGCTTAGTCAGTCGGAAATTATGGCAATGGCGATCGCCCTTGAAGGTCATCCCGATAATGTGGTTCCTGCTTTATTAGGGAACTGTCTGCTGTCGGTAGAAGATGCGGGTAAGTGGCAGATCTGCTCTATCCCCTGGCATCGGGATATTATTCCCGTAGTGGCAATTCCTAATTTTGAACTATCTACTCGCGAAGCACGTTCAGTATTGCCTAGCAAATATAGCCGTAGCGACGCTATTTTTAATATTTCTCGTCTGGGTTTGTTATTGAGAGCCTTAGAAACTAACAATGCTGAATGGCTCAAAACAGCTCTGTCAGATAAGCTACATCAACCCTACCGTCAAAAGCTAATTCCTGGCTATCATCAGGTTCAGCAAGCTGCGATCTCCGCTGGTGCTTATGGCATGGTGATTAGTGGGGCAGGCCCGACTTTGTTGGCGTTAACTAATCCTGAAACAGTACAACGAGTAGTCAAGTCAATGACTGAAACCTGGGCAAGTATAGGTATAGATGCAATGGTGCGATCGCTTGCTATAGATACGGTAGGTGCAACAGTTGTTTAGATGGCGTTGCTGGATCAAGGTATGATTCTATGATTTTTACTCAGGCGAGTAAATCAACCAAAAAGTTAATAGCTAATAGCCACGAATTAACTAGTTGACAACGTTAGTCTATTCAACTGAAAACGGCTGTAAGTAACCATAAACATTACCCCCCGATACAAATAAGTAAAGTAATATTGTAAGCAACTTATTTTTTTTACCCGTGTAATCAAAGTGTTTAAATACAAAATTACTAACCTTAGTTTTTTTTATTCAGCTTTGCTTGCTATAACAAGTTTTCATTGTTTAGCTTTAGCTAAAATAGCATCTAGTCATAATCCCAATAGCCTAACCAATGTCAAAGTAGTTCCACAAGCTATTCTGCAAACCTCATTTTCGCCGACGGCGTTCAATCAAGATTTGGATAGAACTAGCAATTCTCTGGTTGCTGCCACAACTTCAGAAGCAGAAACAACTCCTGCTGAACCTGAAACTAACCTAAAACTAGTTAGGTTGGTTTCTTTCATGTTTTTCCTACTGATTTTTGTTCCTTTGGGCATTTTTTATCCTTTGTTTTTGTTTTACAAGAAGCTATTGGGAGTTGATGAGCCAGATGATTATATGGAAAATAAAGATAACGAAAATCTTCGTAACGTAACAGTATCTAAGCTAGGGTTAGCCTTTTCACCGCAGGCAAGTAAATTAAGACAACAACTAGCTGATTTTAGCTCTAACGTTAAGACCAATACTAAACCAGATACGATAGAGCTGATGCGAAAAACAGTGGCAGTGCTAATTGAGCAACAATACTGGACTCACGCCAGCTACAGTTCTAATACTTGTTCTGTTCAAGACATCCAAACGGAATTTGATTTAATTTCTCATCTAGAAAAGACTAAATTTATTCATCAAAAGCTAAGTCTAACCAACAGAGATAGGTTGTTAGGCAGTCGTAACGGCCAAAGCTCGCAAAATTTTTATAGTTATGTTGTAGTCACTCTAATTCTCTGTACATCTCAAGACTTTCCTTTATTTAACCAAAGAATTTATACCACAGAACAGTTACTGCACAAGTTAGTCAAACTGAGCAAAATGAGCCAAGATGATTTGATTAAGTTTGAACTATTGTGGAATCCTCAACGGGAGAATGAATACATCACCAATGAACAGTTGCTGAGCAACTATAGTGACATGATTAGACTGCTTTAAATAAAACATGGCAATGTCTAGTAATTTTTCAGATATTTGTACTCAAATGACGCTTTTTGGCTTCTCCAATCAATATCGCTTCGCCAAACCAATACTCTTCAAGGTCATCAAAAGTTTTAATCTGCATTCCATAAAGTGGATTGCCAATTAAGATTAATTCTTTGGCAGGATCGATAGTTAAGTAGGCAACCGCATGAGAAAACCTTACTCCTTTACCCTTTTTTCTTTTTTCTTTAACGTGCATTAGGGCGGGTTGATTAAGAACAATTAAATCATTAATAGTTAAATTATGGCGATATTGAGGATTAAGATTTAGCTGTTTCATCGCTCTGATTTCTGATAGAGTAGTTGTGCCAAAGCGATTAGTTTTAGTTAATCTGACTGCCTCTCGTTCCGTTAGTTGGGAATTTTTTTGAGTATAGCGAGCAAGTGTAGCAATACTAGCAGGGGCGCAGGTATAGGGAGTGGTTTGCATGACAATCCCATGAATAATTTTGGGTTGAGTAACTAAAGCCTGTACTGGCTGAAGAAAAACGAATAGGATGCTCAAGGCAAATGAAATTGTCCCTGTCGCAATTAATAGCTGAACTATCTTTGGTCGATGACGTTTGCCCGATAGTTCTAAAAATGTCAATAAGCCTAGAAAGAAACAGCCCAAACACACAATAATTTCATTAAAATAACCTGCTAAGTAAATTAACAACATCGAAGGGAAGATCTTTGGCAGCAGTGGGGCAAGATTAAACTTATCTAAAATAATCAATATACCCAAAAAAGGTGCGATCGCAATCAGCAACCACGCCACAGGCTTTTGATGATTTGTCAACGCATTGTCCGAGGTAATTCCTTTTGCTGCCAGATTTTGACCAAATATACAGCCCACAGCAAAAGTCAAGGCACAGACTACAACCAAACTGATCATAAATAACTAACAGGCTTGTAAATTAACCCTGCTTAAATTCTTTAGTTCTAGTATGAAAAAACGATCGCCCAATGTCTGTGATCTTAAAATCTATCTCAGAAAAATCAAACTGAAGCAACAAAAAACAGAGCGATCGATACTTCTGATTTCTGATGTTACGTTGCCTATTATGGACTAGCTTCGCAAATGGTTTACCATACACCTTCGGATATACCATGCGTGGTGCTTCTGACTTCTCTATTCTGGTTCTACCCAACGATCATCAGCCTTAATGAGATTAATTAATTCTTCAACACCTTGTTCTTCAGGTACTTTTTTAATTTCTTCTCGACCACGATACAGAGATATATAGCCTGGTTGTTTGCCTACATAACCATAGTCGGCATCTGCCATTTCCCCTGGACCATTTACAATACAGCCCATCACGGCAATATCTAAGCCTGTAAGGTGTTTAGTTGCTTCACGAACCTTATGCAGCACTTCTTCTAAGTTAAATAAAGTACGTCCACAAGAAGGACAGGCAACATACTCCACCATAGTCTTCCGCAGTCCTAATGCTTGCAGAATACTGTAGCAGACGGGAATTTCTTTTTCAGGAGACTCGGTTAAGGAAACACGAAGTGTATCGCCAATGCCTTGGGCTAAAAGAGTAGCAATACCCGCAGTAGATTTAATTCTGCCATATTCTCCGTCGCCAGCTTCAGTAACGCCAAGGTGTAAAGGATATTCCATGCCCAACTCGTTCATTCTCTGCACCATCAGTCGATAGGCTGCCAGCATTACGGGGACACGAGAAGCCTTGAGAGAAAGCACTATATTGTAAAAGTCGAGAGATTCACAGATTTTGATAAACTCCAATGCCGACTCTACCATTCCTTCTGGCGTATCACCGTAGGTAAATAGCATTCTTTCGGATAGAGAGCCATGATTGACTCCAATCCGCATCGCCTTACCCCGATCGCGTAACGAAACAATCAGTGGTTCTAAAGTTTCACGGATTTTATCGCCAATTTCGACAAATTCTGTAGGAGTATATTCACGGCGATCGCTTTTGGGTTTTTCAAACACATATAACCCTGGATTAATCCGCACTTTATCAACGTGCTTGGCAACCTCTAAAGCAATTTTCATGCCATTATGATGAACATCAGCGACCAAAGGAACTGTTTGGTATGTCTGCGCCAGCTTTTGCTTGATTTGGGCTAAAGCTTTGGCATGAGCCATACTAGGAACTGTCACCCGCACAATTTCACAGCCAATCTCATGTAATCGGCGGATTGCTGCCACTGAGCCATCAATATCTAATGTATCTTCATTGATCATCGACTGCACCACCACTGGATTTCCACCGCCAATAGTGATATTGCCAACTTTTACCGCCCGTGTTTTCCGTCTATGGATCGTGGTATCAAAGGCTGTTGGATTAGTAAGGTTAGGATTATCCAGAGTTTGCATAACGACTGCTCTATTGCTCAGAACAAAAATTCTATAATTTGCTTTACGTTCTATTGTAAAGGTTAGGGGTTATGACTGGTTTAAACCTAAAATTTTTATCCCTTACCATTTCAGAGTACCTGCGTCATTCCCCTGTTCCCGCTTGACTTTGCTATCATTTTCAAACCACTGAATGATTTGCCGAGGAGTTAGTTCTTCAACCGCCACTTGATTGTCTTTAGCAATCACTTGTAGCAACCGTTGAGACGAGATAGTCAAACGAGTGAGAAATTTTTCGCTGGAGGAAAGCAAAGCAGCCTCGACATCTGCTGATTCTTCGGAAGATAGGTATTGATCTGGTGCAGAAGTCATTTTTAAATCAAAATCTCGATTTACTTAATGGGGATGATTTCAGCTAAATTTTGGTATGATTAGCTATCATGCTAAGACATACAGGCTAGACAAGAGCTTCTAAATCGCTCATCTCAATTATTATTTATCTTATCTAAGAACAAGCTTCAGTGAGTTTTTCTTGGTTAAGTTCCTAATCTTCATTTTGATACTATTCCTCTTTAAATCATCCCGCAGGGATGCAACGCCTTTTTAGCTAATAGTTTTGGCGAGATAATTAATAATCCTTCTATCTGCTCACCGTAAAACAACCAAAATCCCTCTGATCTCCAGTCAGGAAACCAGTCCGTTTTTAAGCGATGCTTTGCGCACTATCAGCTTTGGTTTTAGAGGTTGACATACACTGTTTGGAAAAATCGTTATGAGTAGGATTTACAGTTTTACCTTGCTTGTAATACTTGCTCGACTGTCAAATCGATTTGTGTTAATAAAGGTGAGTAAATAGAATCGCTGCCTCGATAAACTTTTTCCTCATAAAAACCTTCGATCAATTCCAAAATCGTTACCTGTTGTTGAATCGGATCGACGATCCAATATTCAGCAATTCCTCTGGCTGCATATTCACTGCGCTTATAACGATAGTCTCGCTTTTCCTGATTAGGACTGACGACTTCTACAGCAAGTAGAGGCGGTGGCATATCCATTAACACTATCGATCTACTTGCGCCTTCAAGTGCTGTTGCTAATTCCTCGGATAACACGAGTAAATCTGGTAAACGCACAGATACTCTTGTCCCACTAACTGCTACCTCTGTCTTCATGGTCAATCGATAGGAGGGAATACCTTGTTGAAGCAAATATGCTAACAAAAACATGGCAATTCGACGATTGATTTCGCTCTCAGAAGGCATCCAGATTAGTTCTCCATTTTCTAGTTCATATAAATTATCTGTGCCATCATCATAAGCAAGGAACTCTTCTAGAGTCATTTTCCTAGTAGTAGTGGTCATTTCTACACTTCCTGCAATTTATTTGACGATCCTAGCATTTGGCTTTCCCATGTGATTGTACCCTGCAAGACTCTGCAATTGTTTTATAAGTTTGAGCAAGAAAAGAAGAACAAGCGATCTCTCTATTCCAAGGTTCTCAATATCAATTAGGCGATCGCCTAAATTTTGGAACTCGTAACTAATTAATCAGATCTTCATCTAGCAGATATTTTATCTTCACTAGGTTGGCGATAGGTGCTAAGAATGGTCAAAAATTTGTCAAAATCGAAACTCCTCGGGTCAATTTTTTGACCCGAACGGTCGACATTTTTATGCGTAGTAATCCGATTATCTGGTATGTCGCTTAAAGCTAACAACCAAGCCAAAGACTTGTATTGAGCCTCCGTATAACCACTATGGTAGTTCTGGTTATATGTTCCACGCCCGTCTGGTGGTGTCTCTAAAGATATATGGTAAGCAAAGTTATTGACTGATGGCGGTAAATTAGGATTAGTCTGCACTGTTTCAATACCGCTAGTACTTTCAAAGACTGAATTACCTGCCCCAAAAGCCCGTTTATCCGAAGGAAGGAGATAAATAATCGTCCCATCCAAAGAAATTAAGGCATGATAACTAACTTGTTTGCTGTCATCATCATGAGGCGTTTGAAAAGTATTAATCGCACTCATAACGGAGTCAACGGTTTCATGTAAGACAACAATCGGTAAATTATTCAAAGCGTTACCATTAACGTCAGTACTGTAGCGATCGCCGTAGTTACTAGGGTGGATAGTTGTGGTTGTATATCTAGGTTGATATTGTTCAAAGGCAAGGGTGGTCTTATAGGCAGCGGGTTCTTCTGGAGATGACTTAATTGTTGATATTGGAGGCGACTCAACTTGATTCTGTATATTCTCTATTGATGAATTTGGTTGAGCTATTGGCTGAGTTTGCAGGTTATTTTGATAATTAACCCCGATGATAATACAAGCAATTGCCGTCACAAAAATAATAAGAAATTTAGTGTAAAGAGAACTGTTTGTCATAGTTTTAAATGTATTAGCAATATTATAATTATTGCTAATACATTTAAAAATTAGAAATATTGGACAGAAAATTGTGACTGACACTAAATCCGCCCACCGCCAGTATTCTTTAGTTGAGATAGCCATAAAGCGATCGCTTTATGATAATAGTCCCTGTTTTAAGATTGACTATCAGCCTGTGCTTCCAGCTTAGCTAAACGACTAGTAAGATCCTGATTAGCCTGTTTAAGTCGATTAATTTCCTGACGCAATTCGGTAACAGCTTTGTCTGTACCCAGGTTTTTCTGCACTTTAGTTACTGCTTCTTCGGCACGACGAAGTACTCTACCATCAGGAGTTTGCGCGGCCAGTTCATTCAGAATATCAATTGCCTGGCTAGTCTGCATCTGTTCTAAAGCACCGACAACCGCCACCTGAGTTAAAAAAAAAGACTCTAGTGCGATCGCTTCTAACTGTTCTAAGATTTCACTTAATTTCTCAGGGGTTTGACCAGTAGATATTGTACCCAAACAGCGAATGGCCGTCAGTCTTAAAGCTTGCGGAACGCCTGGCTTGGTGTATGCTAGAATAATATCCACCGCCTCAGGAGAAGTTTTAATTTTACTCAATCCAGCGATCGCGCCCCCGCGAACAACTTCATTCCAACCAGCCCGTTGTTCTAAGATAGTTTTGAGCGAGGCGATCGCCTCAGGTTGTTTGTCCCTAAGATTACCCGATACCATTTCACCCAAACTACGGGCAGCAGCGGCTTCGGTATAGTAGCTAGGATCGCCCTGTTTGAGACAAAGCGCGATCGTCTCATAGCTAGCAGCAGTTTTAAAGTTACTCAACGCACCTATAGCTGACCGACGCACCCTAGCATCTTCATCTTTTAAGCCAGCTTTTAAAGCCTCCATTGCTTGGTTTAGTTTAATGTTGCCCAGTTTTTTAGCTACTTCAACCCGTACTCCCCAAAAGGGATCATCAGTTAAAGATTGACCGAGGGCTTTTATTACTTCTAAGCCACCTTTTTTGGCTAATGCCCCAGCAGCATAAATTCGCGAGATCGGATCGGGGTCGTGTTTTAACTGCTTTTTGAGTTCGGCAACAGGATATTGCAGAGTAACCGTTTTGAGGAAATTATTATCCACGTCAAAGCTAATAAAATCAGGTTTTTTCTCTAGAGGAAAATAAAAGCTTTGTTCTGGTTGATGGATGCGGAGAGTGCAGGTTTTAAATTGAGGCTCGTCCGATTCTTGGGTGATATAGCCAAAAGCCACAGGAATTTTGAGATCGAATAACTCCTTGCTGTCGCTATCCTTTTTCGCCTGTTTCTGGGTAACGGTTAATTTAGCTAGTTTGCTATCGGCTTCCCAGGAATAGACCACCTTGTAATCAGGATGACCACCACGAAAGACATACTGATCAAACAGAAACATTAGGTTATAACCAGTTGCTTGATCGATCGCCCGCAATAGATCGACCGTTTCTACGGTATTGTGAGCATTATCCTGCACAAAAGTCTGAATTGCCTTGTCAAACAATTCATCCCCCAAAATGGCTCGAATCATGTGATAGACACAAGCACCCTTTTCATAAAGATGGCGATCGTAAAGTTCGATCGCTTCACGATAGATATTGGTAACTATCGGACGACGATAACGTGAACTATCTTCGGTAATATAAGTACGGGCTTCGTTTAATAAGTAATAGGCTGCATCGTCCTTGCCATACTCCTCCTCTGTCCAGAAGACTTCAGCATAGGAAGCCATCCCCTCTTTAATCCAGGCGTGTGACCAATGTTTGATTACTACCAAATCGCCAAACCACTGATGAGCTAGTTCGTGCAGCACTAAACTTTCAGTACGCATATTATCAGTTGCGGCTCGTTCATCCAGTAAACAGCGATCGGTTAGCAGGGTGGTAGAAGTATTTTCCATACCGCCGAAGATAAAATCATCGACACATACCTGCGCATATTTAGGATACGGATAGTCGTAGCCGTATTTAGTGGATAAAAACTCTACCATGCGGGGAGTTTTACCCATACTGCGCTTAGCATCTGCTTCCCGTCCTTTCTCGACGTAGTAGGTAATTGGTTTACCCCGCCACTCATCGGCAATTTCCGCAAAGTCCCCCACTGCCAAAGTCATTAGGTAAGTAGGATGTACCTGCTGTTGCGACCAATGATAGACAACGCCATCATTTACTGTTTCAGTATTAAGCAACTCCCCGTTGGAAATTGCCTTAAATCCTGCTGGTACTTGTACTCGTATTTCGGAAGTAGCTAATTGACCAGGGTAATCAAAGCAGGGAAACCAAAAGCGTGAATCTTCATCTTCGCCCTGTGTCCAAACCTGAGTCGGTTTATCAGGATAGTCTGCTGTCGGCTGAATAAAATAGAGTCCTCGTTGGGGATGATCTACCGAATAAGCAATCTCTACTTTAATCGCTGCGCTAGTGCTGGGCTGCTGTAGATGAATCGCAATCTGTTCGCCATCATAGTCAAAACCCTGAGCAATTCCGTCAATCAATACTGACTCAATCGATAAATCCACTGCATCCATGGTTAACTGTTCAATACCAGAACGCACCGGGATAATCGTAGTGGTACAAGTCCCTTGGAAACGTTGATTCGGGATATCTAAAATTAAATTGAGGAAAATATGATCTACTTGTCCAGGACGATCTGGGTTGTAGTGTGGTTTTGCCCCTGGAAGTTCAAAAGACTTGCGATCGCTGGATTCGGCATCGAAATAGAAATGAGACATGGATTAGTTAGATAATTGCAATACACCGTTATTGATTAGGGTATCTAATTCTGCAAAATTTAACTTAAAATCTATCTCTATAAAAATGCAGTTATTTTTCATGAGGACCAAGGAAGCGATCGCCATCAAAATGAATCATATGGGTTGGCGCATCGGCAGTCCAAACTTCCGTTTCCCAAGAGATATCTACTAAATATTTAGCCATAGTTTTTCTATCTGGAAAGACAGTTACATAAATAAGACTAGAGTTTGCCTCTGCAAAAAGTGTAGACAGTTCACTATGGCGTTTACTATCTACAGCACCGTGACTGGTAACAGATTCAATCAATAACAACCAATTTTTCTCAGACCAGTAAAGAACAACATCTGGCAATTTACCCTTTCTATTAACTGTAACGCCCAATTCAGCCAATCTTTCTTTTTTGAAAAAGTCCTCTTTAGCTCCCGTATCACCTAGATAAATAACTTCCGAACCAGGTGCAAAACGTGGCCCGAACTCTAACACAATATCCCGTATCAACTGACTATGACCCCCTGGACTGAGCTTAATCTCTGTGCCATCATCCAGCGTTAACGGAATCATTTCCATTTCCCGTTCTTTGGCATATTGAGCTACCAAAGTTTCTCGACGCAAGAGCCAATCTGCTAACATTGTTTGCCATTCATCAGTACCGTATTTAACCAGAACATCAAAAAGCTCAGTAGTGATTTGATAACAAGCTTTGGGGCTGTTTACAGGACGGTTTGGTAGATCTGGGTTATAAAGACAAAGCCCACCATCAATAAACTGATGTAGCGTTTGCCGTCTAAAAGTTTCACGAGTATTAGGAGCATATTTTTTGCCATAGAATTCTTCGCACCAATTCATAATCGGGGTTACACCAATCATTGGTCTTTTTAAATCAGCCCATGAACCATTGGGTTTGAGATCAATTAGAGATAATAAAGTAAGTGCCGAACGTTCATTCTGCTGCGCTCTGGGCATTCCCAATAAAGCTAATATCTCTAATGCTTGGTCAATCTTTTCTTGAGTAGCTAGAGGGTTATCATTATTACCTGCCATTTTTACCAATTCCTCTTCTACTATTTTGTCAATTTGTTTTTGAGACAATTCTGCACCACGAGCTTTATTACCCATGAACTTCAATGATTCAAGGTTAGGGTAAAGAATAGTTCTTAAGTCAGTAGCATTTACCTGAGTATGCCCGCCGAATAATCGATAATATTTATCTAGCAAGGTACTGTTTAAATAAACATAAAGACCGAGAGCAACATCTCTGGCAAAACCTTGTTTAGCGGAGTGGAAAACATTCAGCTTATTATCGAAACCAATTAATTCACCAGGTAATGAGCCGTCGTAATATGCAGCGACAATTCTGCGTTTCTCTTCCTTACTGCTAAACCGTTTGAGAATTACAAAATTACCTGAATTTTGCCAAAGCCAGCTTTTAGATTTGTCAGATACTGATATGGCATTTGGCTTTTTTGAATCTTTGGGCCAATTTACTCCTCCATTTAAATGAGTTGGATAGATCAAAGGAACAGCACCACTTTCAATGTTCGAGCGTAAATCTTCTTTCAGCCTGAAGTCAACTACTGACCCTGTACTTACTTGAAGCTTTATATCATCTAAAGTTGAGTTGAAATAAGATAATCTATCAATTACTGCCTGATCCCTCTCATTAGCTGCAATATGGATAAATTGTCGTTTGTCATTTGGTTTGACTATTGCCGTAAACGGAACTGTGCGAATTGTTAGATCTGTTGCTGTAATACTTTGGGTTGACTGATCAATCTTAAAGTCCGCAGTAGGGCTAGATGTAATTGTTACTTCCTGCTGTTCTACTTCTCTAATCAAGTGAATGATGATGTTTTCTTGAAGTACATGATTATCTGCAAAAGCTTTGGAACGTGAATCAAAAATATGTATATGTTTGATAGCTGTTTCACGAAGCACAAATTTACGAAATGCTTGATAATAAACACCATTACAAAAAGATCTGGGAATAATTGCTACTAATTCACCACCCTTAATAAGCTGCTGTAATGCAAGTGCAACAAAGCCCGTGTAAAGGTTTACTGTTTCTATTCCAACACTTTTCAAAGCTTTTCTGCGATCGCTATTGGTAGCAATTTTTTTGTAGGGCGGATTCATTATTATGTGGCTGTAGCAACTTTTTTGAGTTGCGAATAATCCTGCATTTTTTGTCTTATTGAAAATGAAGTCATCTAAGATGAAATTTGCGTTAATTGAGACACCATGTTTTTCATATTTTTCAACGCATAGTGCCAGAGTTTCATCAATAAAAGGCTGAATTGCTGAATCTATATCAAAGGCATGAATATTGATAGAGCTTATTTCTCTTCTTTTTAGAGACTCATCGACAAATGCTGCCGTTAATAAGCCTGAACCACATCCAGGATCTAGTAGCGAAATATCTCCCTCAATTTTATGAAACAAAGAAGCCATATATAAACTTATAGGATGAGGGGTAAAGAATTGCCCTAATGTTGATTTAACTTTGGGATTAAGCTTGGAATTTGCTTTAATTCTTAGTAGTTCAGCAGCATGAAGAACATTCAAGTTGTTTGCACCTGACTTGATGAATATTGATTCAATTTAGCTTATTGAGAAGCTTAGTTTCTTCTTTGACCGTATTTTCGATTATTACTTTAATATTTTCTTGACTTGAGCAATTAAATCTAAAGCAGCTTGTCTAATTGTCTCCTGATTTGAATCTACACTACCGTAAAGATGAGGATACATAATTGCTCTGGAGCTACTGACTACTGCACCCAAACCGTCGGGATTAAAACAGGCTTTGATCCCTTCGTTACCGCCTCCCTGTGCGCCGACACCTGGAACGAGAAATAGACTATTAGGTAACTGTTTACGCAAACGTATGGCTGCTTCGGGATAGGTGGCACCGACTACTGCACCAATACCGCTATAGCCAGATTCACCAATACTCCGATCTGAAGCGGGTTTAATTAAATCGGCAATAATTTCGTAGAGATAGCGATCGCCTATCTGTTGTTCTTGAACTATGGATGCACCAGGGTTGGAGGTTTTAACACAGACAAAAATACCCTTGCCCCATTTAATTGCCTCTTCAAAGAAAGGATCGAGGCAGTCTTTACCTAAATATGGAACGATGGTAATGGCATCGGCTTCTAAAGAACGTACTGGTTGACAAGATAAATAGCTTTGGGCGTAAGCTGTAGCAGTAGAGGCGATATCTCCGCGTTTTACGTCTAAGACTACTAACAAACCGCGATCGCGTGCAGCCATAATTGTTTTTTCTAATGCCATGATCCCAGCCGAACCATATAACTCATAATAGGCACTCTGAGGCTTAACTGCGGGAACTAGATCGGCGATCGCATCTAACACCATCAGGTTATATTGATATATTGCTTCGGCGCAATCGGCTATACTGCTTTGTCGATCAACTCCCTGTTTTTGTAACCAGCGATCGGGCATTCTCGACAATGCGGGATCTAACCCGACAATACAAGGCGTATTTTTGACTTGGATTTGTTTGATTAGGCGATCGATAAACAGGTGCGCCATAGTAGCTTTTTATAGTTAATTTCCAAAGATTAATTCTAAACGCTGTTGCGATCGCAACAGCGCTTCTTCGGGAGTTTGTTCACCTAAAAGACTGGCTTCAATTGCTCTACCCAAGTTTTCAGAAAGCCGATTATATTGGGGAATGATCGGACGAGATTTTGCCCACTGCATTTGCTCTAAGAATACTTTCACTACGGGGTTTTCGCTGACAAAGTTTTGATACGATTTACTCTGTTGAGATTTAGTATTTACAGGTAAATAGCCTGTCTCTAATGCCCAAGTTGTCTGAAATTTTTCGCTGAGGATATATTCTAAAAATCGTAAACTAGCTTGTTGTCTTTCTGGTGTGGTTTTAAAGACAAATAGATTTTCGCCACCAATTACCGCAGCGGGTTGGTTAGCTACAGGGATCGCAAAGACATCATAGTCTATATCTGCTAATTTTAACTGAGCCAGTGTCCAAGGCCCTGTAATCTGCATTGCAACTTTACCTTCAATAAAGTCATCAATTTCATAGCCTCTTTCGGGTGGAGACAAGACAGCTACTTTATTTTGAACTAAATCTGCACCGAACTGTAGTGCTGCGATCGCGCCAGGATTAACTAAATCGGGTTGTCCTTCTACTAATAAATCCCCTCCTGCGCTATAAATAAATGGTAGCCAGGTGAATACTGTCCATTCCTCTTTACCCAAGGATAAATAAATACCGTATTGATCCAGGCGACTATCATTATTCGTGTCCTGAGTTAGTTTTTTTGCCGTTTGCTGTAACTCCGTCCATGTTTGCGGAACAGCTTTAATTCCTGCCTGCTTAAACAAACTAGGGCGATAAAATACCGCCGCATTATTTGTGGCAAAGGGAACAGATAAAATATGTCCGTCTAACTCCATCGAGTCAAACATAGCTGGATCTATTTCCGTTTTAATTGCTGAATTGTCTAACCAATCTTCTAAAGGCAACAATGCACCTAGCTGATTTAATTTTCCCGCAATTTGCGCCACAAACCAAAGAATATCAGGAGGGCTATCGCTAACTGTAGCAGCTAGTATCTTAGGTAGCTGGGCATCGGGTTGACCAATATACAACGCCTCAACTTCAATATCTGGGTTATTTTGATTAAATTCCTGGACTAATTTAGCAAAGATATCCCGATTTTCTGGCGGATTAATCCCATGCCAAAAGGTTATTTTAGTAATACCAGACTCGTCTGTTTGATTAATATTGCTACAGCCAGTAACTAGCATTAGACATATTAGTCCAATCGCCAGCAAATTTTTGATGAAACCTGTGTACTTGCGCTGAGCAAAACTTTTCAAACTATTAGATACTAAATTTGGCAGAAAGCTATAGTTGCACTCTTTTCCAATTTAAGCGTAAATCAGTCTCTATAAAATCAATCAAGCTGCAATCTTATTAATCTAGGGACAAATGTTTGTGATCTGAAGTAGAAATTAATTAATCTAAGTATTTTGCAACACGATCCTGTAGCAAATATAAAGATATTATTATCGTTAATATCGGCAAAAAATGATTTAATCGATTCTTGCTGCGATCCGAGACTGATCATTTGAGCCAAACATTTCCAGAGTATAGACTGGATCTTTTTTTTGTATCTAACGCTGCTTTTTTTTTGGTATTAAAGAGTACAATTTTCTCCACGGAATCATATTTCGTATTCACTCACATTTAAGTCTAACAAGTTTTTTCTTACTCAAGCGCAAAGCAAGTAACAAAAGAAGTTTAGATCCATTCAAGATATTTAAGATCATGTCACAATTAGGAAGACGTAAATTTTTACTTTACAGTTCCACAGGAGTCTTGGCTAGTCTACTGTTGAAAGGTTGCGCTGACGCTGGTGGTGGTGATACTGCTGCCAACACTGAAGGTGCTAATACTGAAGCAGCAGCGGATGGGATCAAAGTCGGCATTCTCCACTCTTTGAGCGGTACGATGGCAATCAGCGAAACCACTGTCGTCGATGCAGAAATGATGGCGATCGACGAAATCAATGCGGCTGGTGGTCTTTTAGGCAAGCAGATTATTCCAATTCAAGAAGATGGGGCATCAGATTGGCCTACCTTTGCCGAAAAAGCAGCTAAGTTAATCGACCAAGATCAAGTAGTTACGGTGTTTGGCTGTTGGACATCCGCTAGTCGTAAAGCGGTGTTGCCAGTATTTGAGTCTAAAAATCATATGTTGTGGTATCCCGTTCAATATGAAGGACAAGAATGCTCGAAAAACGTATTTTATACAGGCGCAGTCCCAAACCAGCAAATTGAGCCAGCCGTAGATTGGTTGCTACAAAACAAAGGCAAGGAGTTTTTCTTAGTTGGGTCAGATTATGTCTTCCCTCGTACCGCTAATACGGTTATTAAAGAACAGCTAGCAGCTAATGGCGGTACGGTGGTAGGAGAAGATTATTTACCCCTGGGAGATACGGAAGTAACTTCTATTATCACTAAAATTAGAGTTGCCTTACCTGACGGTGGTGTGATCTTTAACAGCCTTAATGGTGATACTAATGTGGCCTTCTTTAAACAAATGCAGGGTGCAGGATTAACTCCCGATAAATATCCTGTAATGTCCGTTAGTGTTGCCGAAGAAGAGGTTAAGCAAATTGGTCCAGAATATCTCCAAGGACATTATGCTGCTTGGAATTATTTCCAAACCGTAGAAAGTCCGCAAAACGATAAATTTGTTACCGCTTTTAAGCAGAAATATGGTGAAGATAGGGTGACTAACGACCCAATGGAAGCTGCGTATATCATGGTTTACCTATGGAAACAAGCCGTTGAACAGGCGGGTACGACAGATCTAGAGCCAGTCCGCGCCGCAGCAGTAGGTCAGAAACTTGCTGCGCCACACGGTCAGGTAACAATGCAGCCCAATCATCATATTTTCAAAACAGTAAGGATTGGGGAAGTCAGAGAAGACGGACTATTTGACATTGTTTGGTCCACCGAAGGACCGCTTGAGCCTATTCCCTGGAATCAGTATGTCAAAGAAACCAAAGGTTTTGCCTGTGACTGGACCGATCCTAATAAGGGTGGAAAATACAAAGCAGCATAAGGCTTAATTGATGAAGGCTAGTCGCTGGTTGTCAGTGGCTAGCTACCAAAAGGCAAAAACTCGCAATTTAAAGAATGTGTCTACATTAATTGAAGGTTTATTCAACGGAATTAGTATTGGTTCGGTATTATTAATCGCCGCGTTGGGTCTAGCAATTGTTTTTGGGTTAATGGGAGTGATTAACCTGGCTCATGGCGAATTGATGATGCTGGGGGCTTATGCCACTTTTGTGGTGCAAAATATTTTTAAACCTTTGGGTGAACCTTGGTTTAGCTTTTATATTATTGCAGCGATTCCAGTCGCCTTTATTGTTTCGGCGATTTTCGGCTTAATTTTAGAACGAGGGGCAATTCGTTTTCTCTACGGCAGACCTTTAGAAACCCTCCTGGCTACCTGGGGTGTCAGCCTAATCTTACAGCAGTTTGTTCGCAGCGTTAACTGGCTTTTAATTATCTGTTTAGCAATTTTCTGTCTGTTATTTTTTGGCGGCATGCAGTTAATCAAACGTCGTGTCGATTGGGAGAGCAAAAGAACTAAAACTATCGGTTTGTTGTTACCTCTAGCTGCGGCAATTGCGATCGCCTTTTACTTTTTATTCAGCCAAAATTCAGCTTTGACTAATGCCTGGTTTAGTGCCAGAAACGTCGATGTAACCGCTCCTGCTTGGCTACGAGGAGGAGTAGAGATATTGGGCTTTCAAATGCCTTATGCTCGTCTGTTTATTATCGCTTTAACTATCCTCTGCCTCATTGGAGTGTATTGGTTTTTGCAGCGTTCGACCTGGGGCTTAAGAATTCGCTCGGTTACTCAAAATCGTACCATGAGTTCTTGTTTGGGTATTCCCACCGCCAAAGTTGATGCTCTAACCTTTGCTTTAGGTTCAGGACTAGCAGGAATTGCTGGCTGCGCTGTTAGCTTGCTTGGTTCAGTAGGCCCCAATACAGGACAAAACTATATCATTGATACTTTTATGGTGGTGGTAGTAGGCGGTGTTGGTAACCTTCTTGGTGCGGTGATCGCCGCCTTGGGCATTGGCATTTTGAATTATTTGATTGGTTCAGGAACTCTCGCTTTGTTCTTGACTACCATCAGTGCGCCCCAGTCGGCGATCGATTTCTTTTTGTTTTTTGCAACTAGCAGTATGGCGAAGGTGATGGTGTTTGCCTTAATTATTATTTTCCTTCAAATCAAACCGGCGGGGCTATTTCCCCAAAAAGGCAGAACGGCAGAACTGTAGTTAATCAAACATAAATAGTGAATGATGAATAACGAAACTGGAATTGCCATAAAGAAGAAGCAACAGCGGCATAAACTTATAGAAACGAGCATAATTATCGCTTTGATTATTATCTTGGCAGTCATTTTGCCAGCTATTATACCTGCGTTCAGACTACGCCTGATTGGTCGTTTTTTGTCTCTGGCAATTGTCGCCCTCGGTATTGATCTGATTTGGGGCTATACAGGCTTGTTGAGTCTGGGTCATGGTATTTTCTTTGCCCTGGGTGGTTATGCCCTGGCGATGCACCTCAATTTGCAACTACCTGAAGGACAACTACCAGAATTTTTTACGCTTTATGGAGTCGAAGAACTGCCCTGGGTTTGGCAACCGTTTTATTCGTTTCCGTTGACAATCTTAGCCTTAATTATTATTCCAGGAATAGTTGCGGGATTAATTGGCTATTTGGTATTTCGTAATCGGATTAAAGGGGTCTATTTCTCAATCTTGACTCAAGCAGCTTTGTTAGTTTTCTTTAATTTTTTTAATGGTCAGCAAGAAATAATCAACGGTACGAACGGCTTAAAAACCGATACCGAAAGGATTTTTGGTCTTTTAGTTAGTTCTCCAGGAGTGCAACGGGCTTTTTATATTGTCACCGTCATCTCTTTGGTATTGATTTATCTGCTGTGCCGCTGGTTGACTAGTGGGCGCTTTGGTCGGCTACTCAAAGCAATTCGCGATGACGAAACTAGGGTAAGATTTTCGGGCTACGATCCCACAGGATATAAAGTATTGGTATTCGCTATCTCTGGCGCGATCGCTGGTATTGCAGGAGCGTTATACACAGTTCAAACAGGGATTATTACCCCCAGCATTATGCAGGTTGCTTTCTCAATTGAGATGGTAATTTGGGTAGCAGTAGGAGGTAGGGGAACGTTAATTGGGGCAATTATTGGCACGATGCTAGTTAGGCTAGCTCAAACCTTTCTTAGCGAGAGTTTTCCCGAAATTTGGCTATTTTTCCAAGGCGCGCTCTTCCTAATTGTGGTCACAGTATTACCAGATGGCATTGTCGGCTGGTGGACAAGTTATGGTTGGCAGAAATCGCGATCGCTTTTGGGACTTCAACCTAAATTGGCTACCTATCCTAGCTTAGTCGAAGATCCTGAACTCCAGCAGGAAAGAGAAACAATAGCGAAAAAATAATCATGAGTAAGATATTAGAAATTGAGGATTTAACGGTAAGCTTTGACGGATTTAAAGCACTTAATAATCTAAATTTTAGTCTGGATGCGGGAGAGTTGCGGGTAATTATCGGCCCCAACGGTGCTGGGAAAACTACTTTTTTAGATGTGATTACTGGTAAAGTTCAGCCGACAAAAGGCAGAGTATTATTTAAAGGTAAAAACCTCAAAAAAATACCAGAATATAAAATAGCTCGCATGGGCATCGGGCGAAAGTTTCAAACTCCTAGAGTATATTTAAATCTAACTGTTAGAGAAAATTTGGATTTAGTTTGTAACCGCAATAAAAACGTTTTTTCTACCTTATTTGGTCGTGCCAATAATAGTGAAAAAAGAACGGTTGGGGGATTATTAGAAACCATTGGTTTGGACACGAAATCCAATCTATCAGCAAATTTGCTCTCTCATGGAGAAAAGCAACGCTTAGAAATTGGCATGTTAGTGGCACAATCTCCAGATTTATTGCTAGTAGATGAACCCGCAGCAGGCTTAACCGATGAAGAAACTGAAAACGTGGGGGCATTATTGCTTTCTCTGGCCGAAAGTCATTCGATTGTGGCGATCGAACATGACATGGAATTTGTCCGCCAAATTGCCAATGATAAAGTAACGGTATTGCACCAAGGAGCATTACTTTGTGAAGGCAAAATGGATCAGGTGCAAAACGATCCTCGGGTAATTGAGGTGTATTTAGGGGAAACACCAGAATAAGTAGCAAGTAGCAAGTAGCAAGTAGCAAGTAGCAAGTAGCAAGTAGCAAGTAGCAAGTAAATGGTTATTACAGAATCAACAATTAGCGATCGCCAAGCAACGGATTTGATGTTGCAGGTATCAAATCTCAATGTTTATTATGGCGAAAGTCATATTTTACGTAATGTCGATCTGAGTATTCCCGCTGGACAAATGGTTTGTTTAATCGGACGCAACGGAGTCGGCAAGACAACCCTGTTAAAAACAATTATGGGGCTATTATCACCCCGTACAGGCGATATATTTTTTGGCGATCGCTCGATTACTAAATTAACGCCAGATCGCAGGGCAAAACTAGGTATTGGCTATGTACCCCAGGGAAGGGAAATTATCCCCCGTGTTTCGGTAAAAGACAATCTTTTATTGGGTTTAGAAGCGCGTCCCCAAGGCAGAAAGAGCCAAGAATCTATTCCTGAAGAAATATTTGAGCTGTTTCCTGTGCTTAAAACCATGCTATCTCGTATGGGTGGCGATTTGAGTGGTGGACAACAGCAGCAATTAGCGATCGCTCGGGCGCTGATGGGCAAACCACGCTTACTAGTCTTAGATGAACCCACCGAAGGTATACAACCCTCAATCATTTTGGAGATTGAAGCGGCAGTCAAACGGATTATTGCCGAAACTGGTATCTCTGTCTTGTTAGTCGAACAACATCTACATTTTGTGCGTCAGGCTGATCGCTATTACGCCATGCAAAAAGGTGGTATTGTGGCATCTGGAAGTACCGCCGAATTAACTCAAGAAGTGATTCAACAATTCCTGGCGGTATAAGACTAAATCCTGTTCAGATAAAACGCTTTTAGAAGTTAGCCCTAAAGGGTACCCTAAAGGATTAGTCCCGCTTCGCACTTGTCCTTAAGCCAATGAGGATAAAGTCAAAAGTACCACAAGGGCGATCGCTTAGCTAGTCCTAAAGGATACCGCTACGCATATGCTTTAGCATGTAACATCAGAAGTCAAAAATAAATCGGATTTGGTATTATTCACAATGCCAAACTTCTGCATGGCCGCGACGACGACCCATAATTGAACCAGCAGAAGTAACATCTTGTTCATTTACTTTAACCAGTACCAAGTACTTTCCTCTTCTAAATAGTCGCTGAAAAAAGTTTTGAGCAACTTGATTAAAGCTAAACACTTCTTGATTAAAGTAGCTAGTAGTATTTATTTCAGGCAACCAAGAATAACGTTGGCAATTTCGAGCAATTAGAGTAATCAAGTTACTAGGAAATCCTTCATCTCTTAAATCTTCTAATGCTACTTTGACATCTCGATGATTTGAGAAAACTCCCACTAGATGAGTTGCATTAGTATCACTTTTCTCTATTTTTCCAGATCTCAGAATGCTAGATAAAGATGTAGGTGAATCTAAAAATGTTTTCATTAGTCAATAGTAAAAATCTCGATATGCTTTAGATTAGCAATCAGATATGTCAAGTCGATGGCAAAGTTATGACGATTTAGCGTAAAGTTTTTTAGCGCAAATCGAAGCTATAGCACAAGTCAAAAGTCAAAAATTTACAGCTAGCTGATTTCAAGTTGAGAGAATGCCCTCATTTTAATGCGTAGTCTTATAGTCCTGAGCAACCTGTGTTTTTTATTTATTATGACTATAAATTGCTAAATTAGTTATTCTTCTTCAGGTCTTCTGCTTTTCTGTGGTAAATCAATAAACACTCTTTGATTAGCATCAATTCCTTCAATAATTTGAGTTTGATCGCCTAGATATAAGCCAATCTTGACAGGCTGAAACTGTGGTTGATTATTTTCATCAGGTATCATCACTCCCTGTTCGCCATTTTCGGTAAAGATTGCCACAGTAGGAACGACTAAGCTATCGGTTAATTCTTTGCCGATAAAAGTAACATCGACGTTCATTTTAGAACGTAATAAATCTTGTCCTGTAATGAGGTTAATTCTGACCTCAAAAGAAGTAACGTTTTCTTCAATCACTGCTTCAGGAGCAATCCGCTTGATTTCTCCTACAAATTCACGATCTGGATAGGCATCCGCAACAATCTTGACTTTCTGTCCTGGCTGTAGTTGCCCGATATCTAATTCTGTGACTTTAGCCACAATTTCCAATCCTTGAGCCAACGCCAAAATAGACGTAGCCGAAGCCGATGCGGTACTAGAGCCTGAAGTACTAGGTGCCACAAAAGAACCTTCAACAGCATATCTTTGAGTTACAATACCATCGAATGGCGCTTTGACAATACTATCTTCATATTGAATTTCGGCTCGCTTTAGAGATACTTCTGCTTGCTCTAGTGAGGCTTCCAAGGCTGCCATCTCGTCGGGTGCAGTTGTCTGTTTTTGCTCTAGGGCAATTCTCGCCTCGTTTATTTCTGCCTGAATTTGTTCTACTTCTGCACCGCCAGTGCTTTGAAGCTGTTGCAGTCGTTGACGTAGCTCATTAATACTAGACTGAGCGTTTTGATAATCGTTACTACTTTCATCAAAGGCATCTTGAGTAATTGCTCCTTGCTGTAAGAGATATTCATTACGTTTAATCCTTTCCTGCACTAATCTTAGCTGGGATTCAGCAGCGTTAATTTGTGCTTTAGTTTGATCAATATCCCTAGGAATTCTATTTTGAACCTGGTCTAACTTAGCTTCTAATTGCCTTAATCTAGACTCAGCTTGAGCAACCTCGGCATTGATCTTAGCTTTGCCTTCAGCAAGACTGGCTCGATTTTGTTTTAACTCTGCTGTTGCCTGAGAAGTTTGAGTAGACAGTTCCGCATTTTCCATAATAGCTAAAGTTTGTCCTGCGGTAACGCGATCGCCTTGTTCTACTAGTAACTCAACTAACCGCGCTGGCTCTTTGGGACTAACGTTGACACTCCTGATTGGCTCTACTCTACCACTGGCTTCGATCTCGGCATTAAGATCGGCTTTTTCAACTGGCACAGTCAGCGCTTCTATGTCTACTTCGGCTCTCGATCTTTTGACCACTGTATAAGTAGCCAAACTGATTAAAGCTAGACATAATGCCAATACTCCTGTAACTAAGACAGAATTACGCTTAGACTGACGATTTATAAATAATTTCATCTATGTGTATATGTATTTCCTAACCTAGAAGTGCGGGCTGACCATCCAGTTATTGACAAATAAGGTAATGTAGATAGTGATTAAGCCAATTGCTGGTTGAGCAATTAAATATCAAACTCAAATATTTGATTGATTTGCGATCCTTTCTAACTTTATGGTAGCGTTGTTGATTCTCAAAAAGCTTTACCTCCTTAGAAAGATGAACGTTAGTCATCTTTGTGATCATGATTTATGAAAGCAGGCAGCGCGAAGTAACTTTATAAAAAGCACCAAAGGTTTTAAGTCGTTAGCCGATCTATCACTACACTTTCACTTTATGTAGTTATATAGTTCCCAGAAAAATTCTTGATGTTTAGATTTTAGAAACTATTTGCAATCGAGAAAGATAGGAAAGTCTTAATTTATTATTGCCGTAGTTGAACTCTAGTACTCGTTTTAATTCAGTCAACAGCAGATCCCGCTGTTTAGGTTCGAGGTTGATATAGGGGGATAGAGTACTCAGCAGGGTTAGATAATCATCGATCGAGTAAGTGACCTTGCTAATTAATTCTTCAGAAGTCACATTTTGAAAATAGCCAGAATTAATCGCTTCTTCGCCTATTTTCGCCAAATTTTTGGCATAGTTGTGATTTTCTTCATATTTAGCTAACTCTGGTGCGTAATTTTGATATACTCCCACCAGACTCTGAAACACCTCATAACTAGGTTGAGGCGGAGTATTCCATAGCAAAATTAATAAGCCGTTATCTTTTAAAGCTGCTGCGGTTTTAATAGTCCTTACCTCTGGTACTACCCAATGAAAAGAGGTTGCGGCAACAACTGCATCAAAATTTAGTTCGGCTATGTCCCACTCTTCAAAGGTAGTGGCAATAAACTCAACGTTAGGATAAGCAGCGCATTTAATTCGAGCTAATTCACAAGCAGCCAAACTAGGTTCAAGACAGACTAATTGCGCGCCTAACTTTGCCAATTCAATACTAGCAATACCTGGCCCCGCACCAATTTCTAAAACTGATTTACCTGGCTGTAACCGAGCTATTTCCTGCATCCGAGCGAGAATTTTGGCAGGATATCTTGGTCTGGTGCGATCATAAGCATCAGCAACAGAACTATACCAGCTGCTTCGATCTGCGCAACGGTAAATATTTTTCAGAAGGCTTGCTAATTCTGCATCCCAGGCTTGGCGATCGCTCATTAATTTGCGGGCTAATAAATTTATTTTACAAAAATTAATATATATTGCTACAATACATTACATAAGTTAACAAAAAGCAAATCCTTTAATTTACTGGATATTAATCTTGAGTAGCGTTAACTTATGGCAATAGTTTTAGATGTAATCATCAGCTTATATATTTAGTTTCTATATCGAATTACTAGATAATTTTTTCGTCGATAGTAGCGTCTAGAGCAAACAATCTTCTCATAGTCAACCTCAGTCTGGTAGCTGAGGTTTTTTTGTCAGTTTTGTCAGTAATAATTAATTATTAGGGTCAACTGAAAATCCATTGTAGCGACTCATCGATTTTTCAATTCCTTCTTTAAGACTCAATTCAATCGCCTTAACCGATACATACAAAATTTCTTCGATGATTTTACTTTCTTTGGGCGCAAATTTACCCAAAACGTAGCCAATAGTTTCCTGGTTACCATCAGATTTGCCGATGCCTATCCTTAAACGGGGAAAATTCTTACCGCCCAAGTGAGCAATAATCGACTTCATGCCGTTATGTCCTCCTGCTGAACCTGATAGGCGCATTCGTAATTTACCCACAGGTAAATCCAGATCATCATAAATAACCAATACAGATTCAGGTTTAACCTTATACCAGTCTGTCACTGCTCGTACAGATTGACCTGAGCGATTCATATAGGTTAGGGGTTTTAGTAAACGGACTTTTTGCCCCCCTGGTGCAACACCTTCTGAAAATAATCCCTGAAAACGTTTGTTTTCTGTTAAGGGCATACGCCAGACCTGCGCCAATTGATCGACTGCTGCAAAGCCAATATTATGCCTAGTTTGATCATATTTCGGTTCGGGATTTCCCAAACCGACAATTATTTCAGGGATTAAAACAGTTGAATCAGAAGCCACAGGAGATTAATAAGCAGTGAGTAGTAGGAGACTGGCAGCTATTTGAGAGTTTTTAAAGATCAAACTTCAGCCAACTAACTTCAGTTAGATTGAAATAAAGCCTCTAAATACACCTTGGCACAGGCACGATGACTTTGATCGGCTTCAATAGTTTGCTTACTGTTATTTTGCAATAAAAATAAAGACAAGGCAGCAGCAAAAACGCGGTCTTGATCCCAGTGAGGATGAGTTTCCAAATAGCTCTTTAAAGAAAAATGGAGTTCTTCAGGAATGTCTGCCAGGATGCTTACAGTTGAGTTCATGGTTAATTAAATGCTCCTTGATAAGTAGATTTTTCGGGATTAAGAAAACCTTTTATTTAAAGGTGATGATCAAGAACGGCTTGAGAGATACGTTAATTGACAGATTAAAATTCAGATCTAGTGTGGTGTCACTGAGATCTGATCTGACTGATGCTTGTTGATACATTGTCGTCTTAAAAGGGGGCAGTTTGTCAATGCTACAAAATATTAAGCAATTTGATAAATTTTTGGTTAAGTTACGCAATTAATATAGTTTGCCCCTCTTTTTTGTTACATTTTTTCATTAAATCGGGTTATTAAACGGTTAATGAGAGGTAAATAATCAAAATCCACTACTCGATACTCAAGGCTTGATTACTGCGTAGCTGCCTGTGGAAAAATCTGGGTAAAATGGGGAAAACTTCAAAATCCTTGTGGAAATCGTGGGGAATCTGTGGGGTAAATCAACAGCTTTAAATAAGAAATAATAACTTTTCCTTGACTTTTTTAGAAAAGTTCAAAGGTACTAACAAATGATCACAAGTCAGAAGTATTATCTCCGCTATCTCTCTGCTGCTTCGTGATTTTTAGATCCTTGAGTTGCCCACCATTGTTTGGCTAAGGAGGTTATTTGAGCTAATTCCTCATCCGAAATTCGTTTGAGGTGACTTAAAACTAGGTTCATTCTGCCCAAAGATTTTAAACGATCGCGATGACGATTAAGAAAATCCCAGTAGAAGAAGTTGAACGGACAGGCTTGATCGCCTGTGCGATCGCTTTGGTTATATTTACAATTACGACAATAATCGCTCATCTTGTTGATATAGTTTGCCGACGCAGCATAGGGTTTAGAAGCTAAAACACCCCCATCAGCGAACTGTCCCATGCCCAAGACATTAGTTTGCATCACCCAGTCATAAGCGTCAATAAAAGCACTATGAAACCAGTTTTCAATTGACTGGGGAGAAATTCCCGCAATGAGAGCAAAGTTACTTAACACCATCAGCCTTTGAATATGATGAGCATATGCTGTCTCTTCAACCTGGGTTAAGGTTTGGCGCAAACAGTTCATCTCAGTTTGGCTGGCATCCCAATAAAATCCTGGTAGAGGTTGATGATGTTCAAACCAGTTACCCTGAGCGTAATCTTCATCCTGATAATAATAAATACCGTGCATATATTCACGCCATCCCATTACCTGACGAATAAAACCTTCGACGCTATTAAGAGGTAATTTCTGCTGAGCATAAGCTGTTTCGACCGCATCAATTACCTCCATCGGCTCAAGTAATCCTAAATTGAGATAAGGAGAAATTAAGCCATGCCACATAGTATATTTTCCCGTAATCATGGCATCTTGATATGTGCCAAACTGGGGCAAACATTCCTGCACAAAATGAGTTAAAACCTGTTGAGCTTGCTCTCTGGTTACTCCCCAATTAAAAGGTTCAATTTTGCCATAGTTAGCCAACTTTTCCTGCTTAATCAATTCGATTACCGATCGCGTAATCTCATCAGGTTCAAAAGTCAAAGGCTTAGGAGTTTGTAGACTTTTTTTGGGTGGCTTACGGTTTTGCTGGTCATAATTCCATTTACCACCCACAGGCTTTTTACCATCCATTAGGATATTAAACCGCTTTCTGCCTTCTCGATAAAAATCCTCCATGAGGAGACGATTACGCGATTTTACCCAGGTGAGAAACTCATCACCACTCCACAAAAAATGATTATCAGGTAAAAACGTTACTTCGCAGTTTAGATCGAGACTTTGAATATATTTCAAAAAAGGGCGATCGCAGGGAGTAGTAATTTGCAATTCGGTAATTTGATTATCTTGAATCCACTTCTTTAAGGGAGTCAGAAAATCGGTGGCAGTTTGATAAGTTATCTGCCAATTATCAGCCTTTAACTCTTGAGCAAAATGACGCATCGCCGACCAAACCAAAACCAACTTTTGCCGATGATATCGTCGTTGTCTAACATAGTTACTAGACTCGATCAGAATAACTGGAGTTTGCTGCTTGTTATCGTGATTATTTTGTAAGCTTAACTGTTTCTTCGTTAGGCGATCGCCCAAAATCCAAATGCCAACTGCCATATTTGAAGAGATTGATAAATAATAAATAATAAACGACGAGGAAAGTAAAGTATCCCTCTTTTTTAAGATTAAACATAAAATATATGAATATAATTGAAAGCTTTAAAATGGCGACTTCTACTTTAGTTGCCAACAAAATGCGTAGCAGTCTGACAATGCTGGGCATTATCATCGGCAATGCTTCGGTAATTACTATGGTAGGGGTAGGACAAGGGGCAAAAAACTTAGCTTCAGAACAGTTTGAATCCCTTGGCCCTAACGTAATTTTTGTAGTTCCAGGTTCAGAAGAAGAACGCCGCACCACCTTCAACACTCCGAAAACTCTAGTTTGGTCAGATGCGATCGCCATAGCAGAACAAGTACCTAGCATTAACCAAGTTGCTCCCGAACTTTCGGGTAATCAATTGATTACCTACCGCAATAGCAACGCTAACGAACAGGTGGTTGGCACAACTCCTGAATATCTAACCGTCAGGAGTTTTAAAATAGCACAGGGCAGGTTTTTTAGCGATGTTGATGTCAAACGCAACCAAAAAGTTATCGTCCTGGGTGCGGAAATAGCCGAGAAGTTTTTTCCCCGACAAAATCCTTTGGGCAAGAAAGTTAGAGTCAAAAATACCAACCTAGAGGTTATTGGCGTATTAGAAACTAAAGGAGCATTTTTGGGCAACAATCAAGATCGCAACGTATATGTACCTCTGACTACCATGGCGAATCAAATTGTCGGCGAGACTTCTCCTTACGGTACAGGAATTGCCTTGATCTCTATTGCTGCTAAAGATGAACAAAGCATTCGTGCCGCTCGCTTACAAATTGAAAATCTTCTGCGTCTGCGACACAAAATTGTTGGTCAAGATGACTTTAGTGTTCGTACTCAACAAGATGTACTCCAGATTGTTGGCACTATTACCAGTGGCCTAACAGTGTTGCTGGCGGCGATCGCTGGTATATCGCTACTGGTAGGTGGTATTGGCGTAATGAATATTATGCTGGTGGCGGTTACCGAAAGAACAAAAGAAATTGGCTTGCGTAAGGCGATTGGCGCAAAATCAGGGGATATTCTTTGGCAATTTTTAATTGAGGCGACAATTCTTTCGGCTGCGGGTGGTGCGATCGGCACAGTGGTAGGAATTACAGGAATTATTATCGTTGGGGCGGTTTCTCCCCTCGCTCCTACTATCTCTCCTGTAGCAATTGTTTTGGCGGTAGGAGTTTCTGGGGCGATCGGTCTTTCCTTTGGGGTTTTTCCAGCCAAAGCAGCAGCTAAATTAGACCCGATTGTTGCCTTAAGAAGTGTTTAAGAAGTCTCTAAACCATGACGTATCACCAACAAATCTGCGCTATGGATCTTCAGATTTTAGCTAGTCTTGTTAAGATTTGTTGCATTATGCGTATAATTTTAGTCATAGCAAACTGGTTCGGCAAAATTACCAAACTTGAACATCAGCCATTTAGCGTAGAAATTTTCAGCATTTAAGATTAGCAACTATTAGCAATTTATGAGTAATCATTAGTTGATTCTCTAAAAATGTATTAATTAATACAAAAAGAAAACAATGTTATTTAGATTACAAAGAAATACTAAAATAACTATAATCTTAAAGATTTAGAGGTTAATCTACAGCTTGGCTATTTAACTATAAGATATTTAATCTTGTTTCATCTTTTCTTCCTTTTTATCTGCATATTAATCTTAAAATCATCAATGAAGCATGTAAAAACAAATTTGGCAAAAACCGAAATTATTAGACAGTTAGGCTACTTTCCCGCCTTTTTAATCCCCGCAATTAATTCATCACTAATTTATCGCAGTTTAGCCCAGCAGACTTTGTTTGCCTATATTAATAATCCTTTGCCTGCCCAATTTAAAGAAAAGCTATTTATAATTCTCTCCCGCTATTTTGGCATTAGCTACTTCACCATCTGTCACAGCTGTACTTTGCGATCGTTAGGAAGATCCCCAGCCGAAATACTAGAGCTTGAGAAGATTGAATATCCACAGACAGAAGTAGAGGTGGCAGCCGATCTTCAAATACTGAATCATCAATGGCATCGAGAACAAGACTGGCAAAATAATCGGCAACTTGAAGCAAGTTTACTGCGATGCTGTAGCCTAATTTTTTTGCAGCCAGAACAAACGGCTGGTTTGTCCGCCGAATTAAAAAAGTTATTGGGGATAGTTTATTATCATTATTTAGTAGTTCTATTAGGCTACATAAAGCTATGCCATCAATGGCTGCTCAGCAATCCAGATATTTCTTATCAACAGGATCGCCGCTCCCAACTGCACCTGGGCCCGCTGTTATTGGAAGAGACTAAACTTGCCCAGTTTTTGACAGCTAAAGTAGAATCGGTAATTCAATTAGAAACTATTCTTCCCCTAGTCAAAGTGCCGCAGAATAGTTTATTTCCCCAAATCAAAAAACATCATCAGCTATCAATTAAAGCTTCTATCCCACAGCTACAGCGTAAAACTTTTGCTGCTTGTTTAGCAAACGCCCCTTTCCCAGTCATGATTCACAGCCGCTCAGGGCAAATTGTTCATCTCAATCGCAATTGGTTAGAAGCCACAGGTTACGATGCGCCAGAAATATCTACGATCAGCGAGTGGAATCAAAAAGCGGAAGTTAAACAGCGTGAAATTGTCAGGCTACCAGCAGTAACTTCTGAGAAATTATTGAGAAAATATGTTGTTCCCGCACATCAAACGGCGATCGAAACCACCGCCTCGCTGCAACAGATCATTAATTCCTTAATCGATCTCGCCCCTAGTACCTCCAAAATTAAAGCTGCTCACAAACCTGTTGATACGATTCGTAGCGAAGTCACTATTTCGACTAAAAGTGGCGAACGGCTTTTTTGGGAATTATATTCAGCAGCATTAAGTCTGGAGCAATGTGAAGAAGAATTAACTATTTCTATTGCCAAAGATATTAGCAATGTTGTCCAGCACGAAACTAAATTAGCTGAAGTAGAAGCCAAACTGAGATTAGTTTTAGAAGCAACCAAGACTGGTAACTGGAGTTGGAATTTAGCGACTAATCAAGTTGATATTTGTCATCGAGGTCGTACTATTTTAGAATTAAACGACTTTGATGGCAGTTATGCTAGCTTTTTGCAAACAATTCATCCTAGCGAGAGAGAATTCGTAGATTTAGAGACGGCCAGGGTGATTCAAGCCAATCAAGATTTGGATTTAAAATATCGTATTATCAAATCTAACCAAGAAATTGCTCACATTCATACTAAAGGCAAACTACACTACAACTCTCAAGGACAGCCAATTCGCCTCACTGGGATAGTTACCGATGTTACCGCAGAACTAGAGTGTGGCAAAAAATCCTATATTCAGTCAGTCAGTACGACGAACCAAGCCTTTGTCGAGCAAAACACGGCGCAATCTCTCGAAAAGCTAGAAACTGTCATTAATTTGCTTCCTTACTACCTTTTCGTAGTAGATATTAAAACTAACAACATTTCTTTAATCAATTCTGGATTGGCTCGCAGCCTTTGCTTATCTGATTATGAAGCTACTGGTAAGACGCTGGCTGAATGTTTTTCACCAGAATATGTCAAACAGATTGCTTGGCAACATCAACAGGCAATTACCTACAAAAAAGTGTTGCATATCCAAGAAGAGGTGGCACTACCCGATGGAATTCATTATTTTGATACGGTAATTACTCCTCTGTATGATCATCAAGGGAAAATTCACGCTTTACTCCACACCTCTAGCGATATTCCTGACTTAGCTGCTACTCAGGAGGCTCTTTCGCAACGTACCTTACAGTTGGAAGCAGCTAATCGAGAATTGGAATCTTTTTCCTATTCCGTATCCCACGATTTGCAAGCACCTTTGAGGGTGATCAACGGTTTTAGCCAAGTGCTATGGGAAAACTATCAGCCCAATTTAGACGATC
>JBHJNW010000056.1:0-15426 GCA_050330395.1 Pleurocapsa sp. | reverse complement strand
AAATATTAGTTACGTTCATTGGTTTAGGCGAATGAGTTTTTCATGGTGAATTATGTTTTTGCAAAGCTACTGTCACTGTAAATGTAAAGTTTTGTCTCTAGATTCAACATTTCTGCTTTCCCAGTAGTAACAAAATTTACATTTGTCCATTTAAAATCCTTTACAACTCATAACCTAAACTTTTCATCAAATCTCCCCATTCCTGGCTAATTTGATTAACTATAGAACTTGACAGTTCTTCTGACCAATTTCCCGATTTAGCAGCACGAACAAAAGAAATATTTTTTCTCTGACTTTGACGAGTCGGCCACACATCAGCTTCTTTCTTTTCTAAATTACGCATTCTTTTAACCGAGCTATTTTTAATTGCTTGGCGAACATTACTTAGAGAGTCATTGGCATTAAAAAATCTAGCTATCCTTGCAGCATTATCTTCCTTATTTTGCTCTAAATCTTCATAACGAATCAACATAAAGTTAGCATCTCCATCTTTAGCCCCCAGCCAACTGCCAACATTGTCTTTCCAAGAACCGAATCTATTAGCATCGCCAAACATTTCATAACTCCCAGAGATAAAATCTTGACTAAATTCTTCCATGGATTTGGGCTGCTCATCCCAGGAATATTTTAGGTAATGATAATAGTTGGAAACTAAAACGTCTCTAGGATCGCGAACTATGTAAAAAACTTTTTGATATCTAGGATCGAAATATTCATGACTTTTAATAATTCGAGGTTTCGGTAAATTCAACAAATATTGATTAGTTTTTTGATAAATATCAGGAATTTTGCGATCAATATTAGAGAAATTTATGTCTTGTTCGGGATGAATAAGATTAGCTACCAAAAACCGTATCCAGGTATTCCCTGATTTTGGATAAGAAGCGATAAAGATATCGTTATCAAATACAGTTATATTTCTACCTGCAAAATCAACTTTATTGATTTTTCTTGTAATTTTTCTTTTGATTCTTCTAATAATACTTGGCATTCTCAGAATATTTATTATTTATGAATACTAGCTAAACTCTTCAATCTAAATAATACGAATAGGGCTTTGGTTAGCATCCACCCTGTATGAAACATAACTGGAAAGATCATGCAGCTTAAATATGAAGAAATAGCATAAGATATTAAGGTTGCCACCGCTGCTCCAATTGCCCCATATTGAGGGATTAACACTAGATTTAAACCTATATTAGCAACAGCACCCAGAAGCTGTGTAACTAAGCTAAGTCTAGTTTCATTCTCGATAACTAGCCAATTGCCGCGAGCTACGCCAAAAAATATAAATATTCCTGACCAAATATGTAAAGTCAAAATTCTGCCAGCACTTAAATATTCTGCTCCTAATAAATTAGCTACTATATAATCCGAGGTAAATGAAACAAATACAGCGATCAACAAAGATAGCAAAGCCATAAAGTCATAAAGCTGCTGCATTTTAGTCAAGTATTCTTCTAAACTTTTTTGTTTTGCTTGAATAATTGCTGGAAACACAGAAGAGCAAATGACTGTGGGAATAAAATACCAAATTTCCGAAAATTTTACGGCTGCTGCATAATTTCCTACTTCTTGACTGTTAGACATATTGCCTAACATAACTTGATCTATGCTCATGTAAATTGTGACCATTACTCCAGATAAAATCAATGACCAAGAATTTTTTAGTAAGTCAATGGCTACTAATTTACTGATTTTCCAGCGAATAATATTATGTTTATTGTGCAGTAAATATACCAAAGACATACCAATAGCTCTAATTAGAGTATCTGCTATAAATAAATAAGCAAAAGCTAGTAAAGGCAGATTAAACCAAACAAAAGTCAATTTAGCCAGGGAACTAATAACCAATTGAATACTTCTGACTATGGCGATTGATTTTGATAATATCTTCGACTGAAACCATAAATCTAAGACATCGAAACAGTGAAACATCATGCTAAAAGCAATAATCACCGTCAATTGACGAGTTAGAAGGTCATCGCTAGAAGATTGAATAGCAATACTGATTATTAAGAAAGCAACAATGCTACCAATCAACTTAAGAATAAAAGCTGTGCCTAAAATTTCAGAACTTGAATCTTCTTGTTTTACTAAATTACGAACTACTATTTGATCTAGTCCTAGCTTTGATATTGCTAAAAATAGAAATACAAAGCTGATGCTATAGCTGAGCTTGCCAAAATTTCCAGGACCTAAGTATCTGATAACATATATTCCTACAAAAAAGGAAAGCGCCATGCCGAGCAAGCGCTCGGCAGACAACCAACCTATATTACGAACAATTTTCTTGAATCCTGGGCTCAGCTTTCGATCTATAGATTTTAATCGGTCAAGCATATGATCTGGGCGATTAATTATTTGCCGTGTTTTTGCCGCTGCCATTGCCAAGCATGACTAGCTAATGGCTCTAAATCAGCATATTTAGGTTTCCAGAAGATTAATCCTGTACTCATTACAAATGTAGCTTCAGCCTGCTGCTTCTAAGTATTTTCGATCTGGATAATAAGATTCATGACCATAAGGTTCGTGGTTTAAGTTGACTCCGTTGGCAATGACACCTAGCACATTGAAATCTACTAACACTTCTTTCGCAGCTTCAACGCTGCCGTAATTAGCTACTCCAGGTCGTGTCACAAACAGCAAACCATCGGCTAACTTGGCTAAAATTTTACTGTCAGCCAGTCCAACTAAAGGAGGAGCATCAATAATAATACAGTCATAATAGCTAGACACGCTAAGAATTAATGCTTTCATCAATGAAGAATTGAGCAAAGATATGGGATTTTTAGCTGTCGATCCCGAAGTGATTATGTCCAGATTGGGCATAATTTTGTTTAGGGCATCGAACCATTCAACTTCCTTCTCTAAAATATTGGTTAAACCCCAGATGTTGGAAATTTCCCACAAATGGTGTTGAGTTGGCCGGCGTAAATCTCCATCTACAAGTAAAACTTTTTTGCCACATTGTGCTTGAGCCACAGCCAAATTAGTAGACACCGTAGATTTGCCTTCTCCAGCTACTGCGCTAGTAACAACAATAACTTTATTAGTTGATTCCTCGTCTAATAATTCTAAATTAAGCTGAATATTATAATATGCTTCTCGAACATAGGGTGACGATATATTTTGAGCAACCAATTCGGGTAAATTTTGAATTGGGCTGTCTGACAGCGACAACTGATTTGATGAAATATCAATTTGATTTAAGTCAGGAACTACACCACCAAACGGGTACAATAGCAACGCTTTGATTTCACCGACATTTTTAACTGTTCTATCGCGTAGATCTAATAAGAATGCTGTTGCTACGGCAAGTAAAGCTCCTATCACTCCTGCACCACCGACAATCAGCTTTTTCTTGGGACCAACGGGTTCATCTGGGGGGAAAGCATCAGAAACTACGCGAACGTTACCAACATTTTGTTGTTCGGAAATCCTGGTTTCTTGCAATTTGCTCAACAGGTTTTGATAGGTAGATTGAGCAGCCTGTACGCGTCGCTCTAATTCTCTTTTTTGCTCTTGTAGTTCTGGTAAAGCGTCAGACTTTTGCCTATATGAACTGTAAGTATTTCTAAGAGTTGCCAACTGCTTTTCTAGCCCTTCTTTTTGCAAGCCCAAAGTGGCGAATTCAGCTATTTGCGTTTGTTTTAAGTCTCCTAAACTTAAGATATTAACTCTTTGAAGCAAAGCTTGCTGATCACTCCCTAAGGTGCTAGCTATCTGCTGATCTAGTAAAGCTGTTAAATCTGCTTCTTGTTCTTGCAAGCTGATGATTTGAGGAGCATTATTGGACAGATAATTTCGTTTTTGAGTTAAAACTACTTTGACTTCTTGTAATTGTTCTAATACTCTTTGTACAGGTAAAGACTGGCTTAAAGAACTTACTGCCGAAGCTTCTTGCCAGCTCATGTTTAGTTGGCTACTTAATCTACTGTAACGGGCATTGATATTTTCTAGCTGTGCTTCTACCTGATCAATTTGACCAGAAACGTCAGAAAGTGAGTCAATATTGGCGGTAGTTTCTTCCTCTAAATTAGCAATTTGATTTTTATTTTGAAAATCGCGCAGGTTAGCTTCGGCTTCTTTGAGATTAGCTTCTACCTCAGGTAGCTGTTTGTCAATAAATTCTCTAGCCGATGTGGTTTCGGAACGGTTACTTAAGGTATGGTCTTCTCGATACAGTTTAATTGCTCGATTGACTACCAACGCTGCTAATTCTGGGTCTTCATTAACAAAGGTAATCTCTAATACGTCTGTTCCTGTAACGGGTTTAACTGTAAGAGCATTTTTAATGTCTTGATATTTAAAAAGTTCTCCGTCATCATCTCTTAAATTGAGTTCTTGAATCAGCTTAGTAAGAATAGGGCGAGATTCAATAATTTCAGCCTCCGTTGCTAAAGGATCGCTATCAGTGGTTAGTCCTTTTATTTCACCAGAACCATTCTCTAAACCAGTAAGCTTAGCAGTTCGATCAACTTTAATTAGGAGTTTAGCCTCAGCTTCGTACATTTGATCCATTGACAAAGCAGCGGCTAGAGCCAAGCCTACTGTGCCAGTAAACACAGCCGTGGCAGGAAGCCAACGTCGCTTCAGGACCAACCAATATTTTTGAAAGTCAAGATATTCGTCTAAGTGTATGTTGGAATTCATAAAATTCAGAAACCTCTAAAACTGTAGTTAATTCAATAAATATCATTGCTGCTTTAAACCACCACCCTCTAAATCTGGAATTAACATTGCTAAGCTAGATAAACATTATTTGGGAAAGCTTTAACCAAAGTTGAAATTATGTTTTTTAGATTCGTTTCCAAAAAAAAAATTACGCTCGCCGACAGTTAACAGTAAAGAGAACAATCTGGGAATCAAAACAGTAATTAGACTAGCGTATTTCCTTACTTTGATTTGCTCAACAGCTCAAACTAATAAAACTAAGACTCTGACATTAACTTATTTAAGCTTTTAAGCAATTTCTAGATAATAAATATGAATATAGTATCAGAAATATGAATTTTTCAAAAACCAATCTGGTTACTGTTTATTTGATGGTTTTCAGTGCAGTAATTCTTTGGACTTAAAGTAGACCTAAGTCTGCTTGATTAATACTTTTTAAGATGTTGATCGGCAAAAAAATAAGTGTCCTCAATCTTTATCAAACTTTTACAATTCTTTGACGAATTTACAGAGATTACCCGAAATCAGATTAATCAAAAATTTAACTGATTTTTTACTTTTTCTGATTCGGCGATCGCCCGAACAGGCTATTCATTTGATTGATCGTGTTCAAAGAATCTTAATATATTAAGATAGCGAATTCATGTTTTAATAGCATTCACTAATATTTTTGGAAAATTAGTAATGAATTATACTGTAAATCACAAACATACGTTTAGCTTGTGTTAATGATGGTGCAATAGTAAAAGAGCTAAATTCTTGATGAAAGCTGAGAACTTAATTATATGTTCTGGGCAAGCCATACTTTGAAAAAATCAAATCTGAATTATTGAAGTTTTAACGATTTAATTTTCGATCTAAAAATAATCTATTAGTAAAATTAGTCACAAACTGTCTAAACAAAAGCCAAACAATAAACCAAGGTTCTACCAAATAACGTTTCCAAAGTCGTTTAGGCTCAGTTGCCAGACGATATAGCCATTCTAAACCAACTTTTCCCATCCAACGAGGAGGGGTTGCTACTTCTCCTGCTACATAATCTATACAAGCACCGCTAGTTAGAATAGCGTTAGCTTCAATCTTTGCCAAATTATTGAGAATCCACCGTTCTTGTCGCGGCATTCCCATTCCTACCATCAAAATATGAGGTTGATAACTGTTAATTTTAGACAAAACTGCCTGATTTTCTAAACTATCGACAGACTCTGAGAAATATCCATGTTCAGTAGCTATTTGTAAGCTGGGATATTTATCTCTCAAAATTTCGGCTCCTTTGTCAGCAATACCTGGCTTCGAACCTAGATATAATACTCGCCAGCCTTGAACAGCAGCTTCCGACATTAAGAACCAAACCCAATCTGCATAAGTGACGCGATGTTCTCTTTTACAAGGAAGGCGGAAGAATTTGCCCAACCAGACTAAAGCCATGCCGTCGATATGGATATAGTCTGCCGTTTGATAAAAGTCTCTCATCTGAGCATCATGATAATAGAGATAAAGACTATTAAGATTATGATTAGCAATGATCCATTTGGATTTAAGCTTTACAGCCTCTGTAACTAAAGAGTTTAGCTGTGTCATGTTAAGCAGGTTGATCTTAACGCCAAGAATGTCATACCACTGAATTTTCATATTTTGTATTTGAATATTCTGGCTCAACAGCAATATGCTGGCTCTTTATTGTCAATTTATATTTTGCACGAATATTTAGTATAAAATCTTCTAAAAATTTTGTAAATGTCTGGTGAACATTCTAAGAGATAAGTCATAAGAGATATCAACGTTTTTAGTCTTAATCGTTATATGTTCTACTCAATTGAAAAACGCAGTAAAAACTTAGTTAGAAATTTTTGGCAAGATTACAATTTAACCGAAAATTAGCCTGAAAAGTAATAGTTAAAGCTGATATATTAGCAATTTATTTAATACAAATGTGTTATAAAGTAGTCAGATATAATTAATTTAATCAGAGATGAGCAAACAAAGCGACTAATCATTATTACTTGTTATTCACTGATTACCAAAAATAATGACAAGAATCAGCTAAAAGGCAATCTATATTTTCTATATTGTGACAACAGCGGCATAAACTATTAGTCTTTAAACTTTTATTAGTCTTTAAACTTTGGTTGATTTGGTAGAGTATTTTATAGGTCAGATGGGGGGATTTCGGGTAGAGGTGAATTCTGCAAGCGATCGCGCGGCGGTTTTGACTCTGGTTTAATTTCTAGTTGTGGTGATTGCGGTTGCGGTTGCGGTTTTGACTCTGGTTTGGCGTTAATTGCGGGTTGAGGTTCTGGTAATTTGGGTTCAGTTTTCTGCTGTTTTTCTTCCGCTCTTCTAATTGATGGCAAGGTTAGAGAAGGACAAATCTCTGCATCGTATTGATAATTTACCTTTACCTGATAAGGTTTAGGCTGGTTTGTCTGATTTTCAAAAGTGCGATCGCTAATATCCTGACTTGCTTGTTGATTAAAAACAGCATATTCTGCTCCTTTAATTAAATCAATCGCCGCGACTGCACCCTGAGAATTTACCACCACACCAAATACGCTGCTTCCTGCGAGTCTTTTGATACAGGCATCTCGAGGATAAGTCCCTTGAATCTCAATTTGGGCTGGTTCAATAGCTTCTACTTTCGCCAACCAAGCAACATAGTTTTTTCTGGCATCTTCATCAGTAGTATCAGCGTTTGTTTTAGTTAGACTTTGCCTTAAATTACTGATGCGCTCTTGAGATTGGGCAGTTTTTTGGGCAGCAATTTGCTCAGGAGTTGGCTTTGGCTGCTTAACTTCAGGTTGAGACACAGGTAATTGTGGCTTCTGCTCTGGTTTTACGGCTGCTTGCGGCGGTTGATTTGCTTGAGGTGATTTTTGGGGAAAAGTAGGTATCTCATTAGGTTGAGCTGGAATTTTCCCCGTGTTTGGCGGTATTTTAATTGGCTTGACCTGAAAGTCCGAAGGGTCAACGGTTGGAGGTTGAGGCAAATTTGATAAATCCCCAACAGGAGGCAGGGTAATATTGGTCATAGGTGGCACGGCAGGAAAATCGAAGATGGGTGGTGGCGGAATCGTCAGTGGCGGAAGATTTCTGGAGTCGCCTATGCCAGGAATTAAGTTGGGTGGAATAGCAAAAGGTGCAGCAGGATCGCCACTATCTGCACGAGGGAGATTATCAAGATTTGAGCTAGCCTGGTTGTTTAGTTGAGGAGATAGATCGGGCAAGCGAGACTGTTGTTCTGGGTTGAGTTCAATAATCGAAACTTCTCTTCTCCCAGAATCGTCGTTGAATTTTATCGTTGGCAAACCAAATTTTAAGACCAATAAATGAAGTGCGATCGACAGCAGCAAACATAGCTGTGCTGGGTTAACTAACTTACTAGATTGATGGTCTAATTTTGACTCGTAGGACATAACCCGCAACTATCAAATTAAAATGTAAAGATTAAAAATTTAGTTATCTAGTTTACAGAATAACCTAAACAAAATAGATAATCATTAATATAGGTTATGCCTAATTAGTCAGGATGACAATCTATTTATTATTCGATAGATCGGCATTTTAACCGATCAAGCATCAAATTTATAAAAGACTAAACAAAGATTCTAATTTCTAATTTGCACAGGCATCACCAAATAAGTCATTTTTAATCCTCCTAAAGGGCTAAAAATAACTGGTTGATTCCATTCATTCAACTGCATCTTTATTTGCGTTGTTGAGAGTGCCTTTAATCCGTCCATCAGATATTTGATGTTAAAAGCAATCTCGATGTCTTCTCCCATAATTTCTGCTGGCAAAGTCTGTTTAGCATTGCCCACATCTTGAGCATCAGCAGAGACAATTAGTTCTGATCGCTCATTATTGATGCTAAATTTTACTAAGTTGTTTTTCTGTGCTAGTACCGCTACTAGCTCTAAACTGCTTAAAAGACGCTTACGGTCTAAAATAATTTCGCGAACAAAGTTTTGGGGAATGAGTTGTGCGTAGGCAGGATAGTCTCCTGATATTTTTGTACTAGTTAGCAGGCGATCGCCCAATTCAAACATCATTACCTGTTCATCAAAACTAACTTTAACCAGATCGGTGATTCCAGCATCACTGACAATTCTTTCTAGTTCCCGTAATGCTTTAGCGGGTATGGTTACAGCAATTTTAGGTAATTCAATAGTCGATTCTGAGTCTTCAGTATTGAGTTCTGTTGCCACAACCGCCAAGCGATGACTATCAGTGGCAGCAAATTCTAAAACGTCACCCCAATTATTTTGCCCCAAGCCTTGGGTTTTCAAATGAACCCCTGTCAACACTTGTTTCGACAGTTCGGTTGAAGCGGCAAATAAACATCCTCCTAAACCTTGATTCAGCACGGCTATAGGTAATTCAATAGTTTGTTTAGCTTTAATTGTGGGCAAATTGGGAAATTCAGCTGCATCTATGCCAGTTAGTTGAAATTGACCCGAAGTTGAGCTGATTGTGGCAATAAAACCTGCATCATCAGAAACATCTAGAGTAATTTCTATCTCTGGTAAACGAGTTACAATATCGTTTAATAATTTGGCGGGAAGAGTAATTTCACCGCCTTCAATTACTTCGGCATTAAAATTAGTCTTGATGCCCAAACTACCATCAAAGGCAATGAGGCTAACTTTTTGAGTAGTCTCGGTGGCTTTGATCAAAACGTTGCCTAGCACCGCAGGTTCTGGACGAGAGGGAACGGCACGACTAACCAGAACCAGATTATTTTTCAGATCGTAGGAAGCGCAAACAATTTTCATCTCAGCATCAGAATCGAGTATATTGCCAAACAATTGTACTATTTTACTGCTAATAGCTTTTAGCTTTCAATCGGACTAGTAAAACGATACATTGATAACCACATTTAATCATCAAAATCATCAACTAGAGATTAAACCAGACTTATTGAGCTTAGTTGACAGTTACTGGTCATCAACCAGAATCAACTTTTAATTTGATTGAGCAAATAATTTAGTTAATTTACTTGTGGATAACCTGTGGATAACCTGAGATTTTCGGTCTTAACCTGTGGAAAAAAGCTCCTTTAGTTATTGAATTTTTGCTGGCTAACAAAGTTAATTCGATCGCTTAACAAAGATATAGTCTGGTTTAAGGCGCGATCTTTTCTAAGTAGTTTCGCAATCTTGTCACAACTATACATGACAGATGTATGGTCTTTGCCGCCAAACTTTTCGCCAATACGAGGTAAACTAAGGTCTGTATGCTGTCGCATTAAATACATAGCGATATGTCTAGCATTACTAATCTCGCGGCGACGGGAGCTACTTTTCAAGTCATCGGTAGAGACTTTGAGAATTTCTGCCGCTACTTCCAGAATCGTTTCTGGAGAAGCAGTAATTTGTTCTACTTTAGGATTGAGTGCTGCGGCAATGTTTTCTACCGTCATTGACAAGCCAGATAGAGAAATATAGGCGATCGCTCTAATTAATGCTCCTTCTAATTCTCGAATATTCGAGGTATATTGACTAGCGATATAGGCGATCGCTTCTTTCGGTAAACGAACATTTTCATATTCTGCCTTCTTTTGTAAAATTGCCATGCGAGTTTCCAAATCGGGAACTTGAACATCGGCAATCAAACCCATGGAGAATCTAGAACTCAAGCGTTCCTGTAGTTTGGGAATCTGCCGTGGCGGGCGATCGCTTACCAGAACCACCTGCTTTCCCGCCTCATGTAGGGTATTAAAGGTGTGAAAAAATTCTTCTTGAGTATACTCTTTACCTTCAATAAACTGAATATCGTCTACTAGCAAAATATCAGCAGTGCGATAGTGTTCCCGAAAAGCCTGAATACTATCATTACGAATTGCCGCGATTAGATCGTTAGTGAACTGTTCCGTCGAAACATAAAAAACCCGCGCCTCAGGATTAATTTCCAGATGATAATGTCCAATTGCCTGCATCAAGTGCGTTTTACCTAGACCAACACCTCCACAAAGAAACAAAGGATTAAAATCTCGTCCAGGAGACTCGGCAACAGCCAAAGAAGCAGCATGTACCATGCGATTTGTTGGACCAACGACAAAGCTATAAAAAGTATATTTAGAGTTTAATTTGTTCGGTTTAAGAGCATTTCGAGCAGCGGATCCAGATTCCTGCTGGAGTTGAGCAAAGTTAGTTGGTTCAGTTAAAAAATCGAGATCTGCACCTTGTTGAGATTTTAGACGAATTTCTAAAGGCTTGCCGATGACTTCTGCCACTGCATTACAAATAATGCCGACATAGTGCTTTTGTAGATGGCTCGTTACAAAAGCATTAGGAGTCGAGATAGTTATACTGTGAGCATTAAAATCTTCGATAGTGGCATTTTGAATCCAAGTCTCAAAGGTAGGGCGACTCAGCCGTTCTTCGAGAATTTCTAGAACTTTTTCCCATAGTTGTTGCGCAGAAATTGCCACTCTTTTACATGACTAGTAAGGATGATTTGAAGTCAAGGCACGTTGCTGCTTAAACAGCTGGTACAATTGACTTGTAAGATTTTATCAGTTGAGTAGTATTGGGATCGGTAATATTTGCCATCTATTGCCAATCGTTAAAACTTTCTTGCCAGACAAGATACTCTTCAAGTGAACCTTACTAATTATTTAATCACTCATAAATTTTATGCATAAATTGCCAGCGATCGCTCAAATAGGCGACCCAATTCTCAGGAGTAAGGCTAAACCCGTAAATAAAACCTTCAACCCTACTATCATAGAGCTAATTGACTCATTAATCGCTACCGCGACTGCCAATTCGGGGGTGGGAATTGCAGCACCACAAATTTCTCAGTCTTACCGACTATTTATTGTAGCTTCTCATCCAAACCCGCGCTATCCTCAGGCGCCGACTATGCCACCAACAGCAATGATTAACCCGCGAATTTTGTCTCATGGTGAGCAAGTAGTCAAAGATTGGGAAGGATGCCTAAGCGTACCTAACCTTAGAGGTTTAATACCTAGATATCACGAAATTGAAGTTGAGTATACAACTAGACAAGGAGAAATAAGTCAGCAAATCTTAACAGATTTTATAGCGCGTATTTTTCAGCATGAACTAGATCATCTCGACGGTATTATTTTTACAGACAGAATCACCGATCCAGCAGACTTGTATACCGAAGCCGAATACCGCCAGCTTATTTCCTCGATGGAAAAACAGTAAATTGATGATCAAGTTAGCTTTCTTAGGCAGAACTGACTAACGATCCCATGCCGCGTTCAAAAATCCCAGCAATTGCCCAGACAAAATCAAGCGATTTGATGCTCATCTTCATAAAAGTGCTAATATGCTAAGTGGGGAATTAACAGATTAAAGATTGAGTTTGTATCCAGTATCTAAATGGTCTTTTCCGTAGAGTATTGAGCTATTTCTTTCCGATAATTCTGTTTCTCTGGACACAACACTCATTGAGAATAAATTCAGAATATGTCAATTTACGTAGGCAATTTATCTTACGAAGTTAGTCAAGAAGATTTAAGTGAAGTCTTCAACGAATATGGAACTGTTAAAAGAATTCATATTCCTAGCGATCGCGAAACAGGCCGTCCACGAGGATTTGCTTTTGTGGAAATGGAATCCGAAGCCAACGAAGATAAAGCTATTGAAGCTTTAGACGGTGCAGAATGGATGGATCGCCAGCTAAAAGTTAACAAAGCTAAACCTCGCGAAAACAGAAGCGGCGGTAGAAACAACCGTTTTTAAGCGAACTTATTAAAACTTATTAAATAAAAAACTAACGCTTTTGAGAGTTGAGTAGATTTGCTTCTACTTCTTTTCTCAGGGCGTTTTATTGTTTTAATCAATTACTCAAGATATGGAATACCAAGTCCAAACTTCATACTTCATAGATTAGAATTTAATCTCCAGAAAACTATAGAAAAATTGTGTAATTGGGAACTATATCAATTGAGTTGTTATATAGAAAGAGGAGTGTGAGGTGTTTTCAGGTTGGATAAAATCACTAATTTCAGTATCTTTAGGTCTATTTATTTGGGATGCAGGATTATCAGCTAAGGCAGGACAGCCTACTATTGATCGAACTGAAGAATGTGAACTATTAGTCATCGGTGGCGGATTATCAGGTGTAGCTGCCAGTTATGAAGCTTTGTTGGCAGGAAAAACAGTTTGCATGACCGAAATTACCGACTGGGTGGGAGGTCAAATTTCTGCCCAGGGAACTTCCGCGCTAGATGAAAGAACTACTCAGCGATCGCGCCTATTTTTTCCCAGTGGTTATTTAGAATTTAGAGAGCGAATCAAAGAGTATTATAACGAGCTTAATCCTGGGGATTGTTGGGTAAGTGAGTCTTGTTTTTTGCCTAATGATGCCAATCAAGTGATGTGGTCACAGCTAAAAGATGCTGAAGCTGAAGGAAAAGGTACGCTGAAATGGTTTCCCACCACAGTGGTCAAAGATTTAACCATTGAGACGGTGGCAGAAAAAGGAACAGGGAAACAAATAACGAGTGCGGTAGCTATTCAGCACAGTTCTAAAAATGAGTATTTACCCCTGAACACTTTGCCTCTATCTAGCACAATCGAAGATGCCTATAGCTACGAAGATTCAAATATCTTTAGCAAAGAAGTCATTCGCTTTGTTCCTGCAAGCACCTTAGAGGGATCTGCGGACTGGTACGTTATCGAAGCCACTGAAACTGGAGAAATTGTTGGTCTAGCTGATATTCCCTATCGTTTGGGAATCGATCCGCTTTCTCCTTATGAACCTTCCTCATCTAGCGTTGAAGGCGATCCTTATTGTACTCAGGGGTTTACTTATACTTTTGCCATGGAGGCGACAGAAGACCCCCAAGAACATGACCAGCCAGTCTTTTATAACCAACACAAAGGCTATTACAGTTATGAACTAGCAAGATTAGCTGATTTTGGCTTAGTATTTACCTATCGTCGCATCTGGAGTCCCCAGCAAGGAGATACAGAGAAATTTGGCGGGATTGAGTTTACTGCCCCAACTCCTGGGGATATTTCGATGCAGAATTGGACTTGGGGTAATGATTATCGCCCAGGAACAGCGGAAGATAACCTCGTCTATACCCGCGAACAGCTAGAAAAAATGGGTCAACTTGAGCCTGGTGGCTGGATGGGAGGATTGCGTACCAGAACTTTAAGCCGAGGCGAAGATCATGCTTTGGGTTACTTTTATTGGCTGGTAGAAGGAACAACGGATTCTCAATTAGGAGATGGTGTTAAAAAACCTTATCCTAATCATCGTTTGGTTAAAGGTTTAGACTCGCCCATGGGTACGGCTCATGGCTTATCTAAATATCCTTATATTAGAGAGGGTAGACGAATTATCGGCAGAGTGTATCCTGGCTATTCTCAAGGTTTTGGTATTACCGAAATTGATATTTCACGGGCAGACTACCGAGACGAACATTACAGCCAAAACCTTAGCGAGCGTACTTATCGCCAGCTTTGGAAAGGAATAGACGGTATTGAAGCTGTCACTAACAAAAACATCGATATTGACAAGATTCAAAGACGAACTCGTTCTACCATTTATCCCGATTCTGTAGGAGTTGGTCACTATGCGATCGATTTTCATCCCTGCATGAACGGAAGTCCTGCCGAAAAAGCAGGCAATACCGAACGAGAAGGAGAAAGACAAGGAGGAGGACAGGCTTATCCCTTTCAAATTCCTTTGAGAGCGATGATTCCTCAAGAAATTGATAATTTGATTGTCACAGGTAAAAGTATTGCCACTAGTCATATTGCTGCTGCTGCCTATCGGGTACATTCTTTTGAATGGTCTTCTGGGGCTGCTGCTGGCATAACCGCAGTATTTGGTTTGGAAGAAGGAATTATGCCCTATGAACTGGTAGATGAAGCGTTTATCAAAGAAGACAAGCTAAAAGTCTTAAAAAACAAGCTGGAAGCAAGTGGTAATCCCACCGCGTTTCCTGACACCTCAATCTTTAATCAGGATTGGTCAGACTGGCAGTAATTTCCGAAGGATAAGGGATGGGAAAGTTTATTTAGTCAATCCTACTTTCGACCTTCATTTTAAAAGAGGCTGGAGGAGCAATAGTTAAACCGCGACGCACTGGTAACATAGGGCGATCGCTCATTAATTCTAATTGAAAGCGCGATAAAATTGTCGCGCTTACTAATTTCATTTCTAGTAATGCCAAAGCAGAACCAATGCAACGGCGATTTCCGCCACCAAAAGGAATATATTCGTAACTGGAGTAAGCTTTGTGTAAAAATCTTTGCGGGTCAAATTGTTTAGCATTGGGATATAAATCTTCTCGATGGTGAAGCGAATAGATAGAAATCATTAACCAAGTATTAGGTTCAAGATCGTATCCCATGACGGACATTGGTTTCGTAAGTACACGCGCAAAAGTACCCGCAGCAATGGGATAAATTCGCAGTGTTTCTAAAACTACTGCATTTAAATAAGCTAAATTATTTATTTCTTGATAATCTAAACTGTTTCCCCAATAATTTAATTCAAAACGCAATTTTTCTTGTACTTCTGGAAGATAATGAACCCAATAAAAAAGCCAAGCCAAAGCTGAAGCAGTTGTTTCGTGTCCAGCAAACAACAAAGTTATTAATTCATCGTGTAGTTCTTCATCTGTCATTCCTGCACCATTTTCATCTTTTGCTAATAGCAATAGACTGAAAATATCTTTAGTTTCTAAATTTCCTGAAGCTAATAATTCTCGTCTTTCTTTTATTTCTGCATAAATTAAAGTTTTAATTTCTTGTTGTA